>JAQRMU010000007.1 GCA_028598975.1 Gammaproteobacteria bacterium
ATGCCTCTTTACACCTACTGAATCGTACAAAATAAGCTTTATTTTTCATATTATTACGCGAACGGATATATTTACAGTAAAATATGCGATTAACTACTAATCTGCAAATGAGAACGTCCACTATGGAAGCAACTGGAAAAGTCATTATCCAAGGCATTACACAAGAAGGTGGTAAATTTCGCCCTAGTGATTGGGCTGAACGCCTATGTGGTTCAGTTGCTACCTATGGTCCTGGGCGCCGTATTATCTTTCACCCCAACGTAAAATTAGCCAGCATGAAAGGGGTTAAATGTGTAGTGATTGATGCTTCTTTAGAAAATGATGATGAAATGCTATTTGATTTTCTAACAGACTTTGCTAACGAAAATAGTTTACAAATTTTACGCTCTGATACATTCCCATTAGAAGAATAGTTTTGCCTCTTCCAAAGAAACTAATAAAAAAGGCGATCATTGACCGCCTTTTTTATTTCTTTCAAGGATACCAACTACTCAGGCTGACCACCTTCTTCAGCATCTGGCCAGTTTTGAATATAATTTTTCAATAATTTATTTTCAAATTTTGCTTTTTTGAGCAGTTCTTCAACAATATCCGTTATAGATAACATGCCTTCTAGCTTCTCTTCAAACAGAACTGGCAAATGGCGAATATTATTATCAACCATCATGCTCATCACTTCTTCTAGCGTATTATCAGGATGACACACAATAGGATTAGGAGTCATAGCATCTGATGCTATTAATGGTGTCCACATCGCATGTTTTTCATGCAGAATACGTAATAAATCACGTTCCGATAGAATACCAACTAACTTCTCATTCTCTGTCACAACCAATGAACCAACATGATGTTCCATCATCAGTGAAACCGCCATATCAAGCGAGTCTGTAGGCGTTAAACCAATAACAGGTTTACCTTTATTTTTAGTAATGGACCTTACTTTCATTATTACGCCCTCTTCTTATAATTATCCCTAGCTGTATTCTGCTTGAGAACGCACACTAATTGCAAGTTTACTCACGATTCAACTTTTCATCATTCCCAATTACTCTCTTGCACTCTTGCTTATAGCAAGCTAGTTAGGAGATCCGTTGCTAACCTTCAATTTATCTTCCATGATATTTTTATCGCTACTTACTGTTAAAGGTAGAAACACGGCGTCCACTGCATTTGGGCTACAAACGCATTCCTTGTGGTCCACCGTGTCCCTGCAATCTAGTTTAGTGTTATTAGCAGCTCTCAGCAAGTGCCTGGCTAACTCTTTTTTAAGCTATAACGGTAGTACCTTTTATTTTGAATAGCGTTTGTTGGACATTTATAATTCAATCTAAGTATGTTCTCTTGTCGCCTTAAACTCTATTTCAGGCCAACGCTCCATTGTCAGGTCTAAATTAACACGTGTTGGTGCGATATAAGTTAGACCTCCGGAGCCATCTAATGCGAGATTAAGTGCTGCTTTTTTCTTAAATTCTTCTAACTTTTTCTCGTCATCACAATACACCCATCGTGCGGTATAAACTTGTACTGGCTCGTAGATACAGTCAACGTTATATTCACCTTTTAAGCGGTGAACAACTACATCAAACTGCAACACACCAACAGCACCTAATATTAGGTCATTATTTTCTGTCGGTCGAAATAACTGCGTTGCTCCCTCTTCACTAAGTTGTTGTAGACCTTTGAGTAAGGCTTTCATTTTGAGAGGGTCTTTCAAACGTACTCGTCGGAATAATTCAGGTGCAAAATAAGGGATACCCGTAAACTGGATGTCTTCACCTTGCGTGAAAGTATCGCCAATCTGAATTGTGCCATGATTATGTAAACCAAGAATATCACCCGGCCACGCCTCTTCTGCTTGGGCACGTTCTGCCGCCATAAATGTTACAGCATTAGCGATAACAACATCTTTACCTGTACGTGCATGGCGTATTTTCATGCCTTTTTTATATTGACCAGAACAGACGCGTAAAAAGGCAATTCGATCGCGGTGTTTCGGATCCATATTAGCTTGAATCTTAAATACAAAACCACTAAATGGTTCTTCACTTGCTTCAACATGTCGTGTTTTTGTTTCACGCCCTTGTGGTGCTGGAGCGATTTCTACAAATGAATCCATTAACTCTGTAATACCAAAGTTATTCATTGCCGAGCCAAAGAACACTGGTGATAGTTCACCTGCCAAGAAAGCATCTTGATCATATTCATGGCTAGCTCCACGAACCAGCTCAATCTCTTCTCGTAGTTCTTCAGCCATATCACCAAATAATTCATCCAAACGAGGATTATCTAGCCCTTCAATAATTTCACCTACTTGATCACTATGTGGCTCAAAGAGGTGAACACTATCTTTTTCTATGTGAAAAATACCTTTAAAGTTTTTCCCCATACCAATAGGCCAAGTAATCGGCGCACAGTTAATGCCTAGAACAGTTTCAACTTCATCCAAAATATCAATCGGATCACGGCCTTCACGATCCATTTTGTTAATGAAAGTTAAAATTGGCGTGTCACGTAGGCGACAAACTTCCATTAGTTTAATTGTTCGTTGCTCTACACCTTTGGCGATATCAATAACCATCAATGCGGAGTCAACAGCCGTCAATGTACGGTAGGTATCCTCAGAGAAATCAGCATGACCTGGGGTATCTAGCAAATTAACAACACGATCATTATGCACAAACTGCATAACAGATGAGGTGACAGAAATACCACGCTCTTGCTCCATCTCCATCCAATCAGAGGTAGCATGGCGATCTGTTTTACGTGATTTAACGCTACCCGCTGTTTGAATTTTTCCGCTAAATAAGAGTAGCTTTTCAGTTACGGTGGTTTTACCGGCATCGGGATGCGAGATAATCGCAAAGGTGCGTCGTTTGTTGATTTCTTCTAGTAAAGCAGCCATGTAAAAAGGATATATATAATGGAAAAGCGCTCATTTTACACGTCAACTTCAATACTAGCTATTTATTCGGTCATCAAGTGAATAGCATCCGCTAATAGTGACACAGAAATAGTTTCACCTATTTTTAAGCCATTCCGCATCGCTACATGTTCAGGTAAGTCCATTTGTAAATTAATACCGTTGGTATGCTCGATCTTAAGTATCAATGTTGTAATACCGCGCAAATTAACCATCTCACAAATAGTACCAATAAGAGGGTTTTCATGGTCACCTCGGGACTTTCTCACCCGTTGGTGTAGCAACACTTTACTTGGAGAGAGTGTCCAATATACATGTTGGCCGGCCCTAAAACCAGATGTACTAGCGATCTCAATAAAGTGCTCATACCACTTCAGCTTTAATGTATTTTCATGCTCGACTAAGTGACCAGAAAACACATTTCGTGCATCAACTTGTCTTGCAATCGCTACATTATCAGGTCGAAACAACACTTCTTCTGGGCTCCCCTGTTGCAAAGTCACTCCTTGGTGAATAACGCACAAGCTATCAGCTAACATTGCAGCTTCATCTAAATCATGTGTAACAAGTATGACAGGCATGTCGAGTTGCCTCCGAAGTGTATTAAGTTCTAGATACAACTTCCGTCGTGTTACCTTATCTACCGCTGAAAAAGGTTCATCTAATAGTAAAACCTCAGGCTGTCTCGCCAAGGCTCTCGCAATGGCAACACGCTGTTGCTGACCGCCTGACAGTTGGTGAGGGTAACGTTGCTCTAAGCCTGATAAGTTGACTTGTTCTAACAAGTGTTTACCGTGTTCATGATGCGCACTTTTATCACTATCTAATGCTAATTTAATATTTTCCATTACCGTTAAGTGTGGAAATAAGGCATAGTTCTGAAACACCATTCCAACACGACGTTGTTGAGGTGTTTGCTTCACCTTTTCATCACTATCAAACCATGTATGTCCTTTGCAGGAGATTAGGCCGTGCTGAGGTGACTGTAGTCCAGCAATACAACGTAATACTGTTGACTTACCAGCACCCGAAGGCCCTACTAAAGCAAGTACTTCACCTTTTTCACAGCTAAGTTCAACATCAAGTAATGCTGGCCGTGTTTGTTGTAACTTTACCTTCAACATTTAAAGTACCGCCACACGTGCTTGTTTTCGATTGAAGGTATACACTAGCGTGATTGTCACTAAGGCGATCGCCAATAAAATAAGTGACATAGATTGTGCTTGCTGATGTTCAAAGGCAACAACACTATCGTAAATAGCAATAGACAGCGTTCGTGTTTCACCAGCAATATTCCCGCCTATCATTAACACAACACCAAACTCGCCCAATGTATGCGAAAAGCTCAATACCATTGCGGTAATGATACCCGGCCATGCTAGAGGTAATTCAATCTTAAAAAAGGTCTTCCATTTAGATAAGCCACTGCACCATGCTGCCTCACGAATCTCGGGAGCAATACTTTCCAATGAACGTAGCATCGGTTGCACCGCAAATGGCAGGCTGTAAATAACTGATGCAAACCATAATCCAACAAATGAAAAAGCCAAGCTCTGCCCTGTTAAACTAACAAATAGGCTACCTAAAAAACTATCGCTACCCATCCCCACTAATAAAAAATAGCCTAGTACAGTTGGCGGCAAGACTAAAGGCAGAGTAATAATAGCCTCAATAAACCCTCGGCCTACAAAGTTAGATTTCGCTAGAAAATAAGCAATTGCTAAACCTATTGGCAATAAGCTGAGACATGTTAATAAAGCTAAACTCATTGAAACTTCAAATGCCTGCCAATCCATTATGACTTTTCCATCTCTACAAAACCATGTTTAATAAAAAGCATTTGTGCCGATTCTGTTTGAATAAATTTCATAAACTGTTTGCTGATGCTTGTGGCATTTTTTAATAACACGGCCTGTTGTTGTAATGTTATATCTAATTTAACAAATCTTCCTCGTGATGCAAGTTGAGGTTGGATAATATGAGCATAAGGCACGAAGGCAGCTTCAACCGATGGTGTTAATGCAAACTGGACTGCTTGAGATGCGTTTTCAGCCCTTAATAAATAAGGTTGAATTTGTTGCCAAAGCCCAGCGTTTTCTAATATTAATTTTGCTGCTTGGCCATAAGGTGCATGGTGCGGGTTGGCAATCGCCACTTTATTTAAAACGCCTTGCTCAATTGCTTGCTTTAAACCGTTTAGATCCTTATCAATCTGTATTGTTGAATCATTAGATGAAAAAAGAGCCAACTGAGCTTGAGCATAATTAACGGCGTGCCCTTGTGTTAATTTAGCATCGATCAATCGTTGAATATAAGTAGGGTGAGCAGATAAAAATAGCTTGAAAGGAGCACCATGTTGGATTTGTGTCGTTAACGTACCTGATGCGGCATAGGACACTGAAATATGCTGCTCCGTTTGCTGTTCAAACTTTTCTATTAATTCAGGTAATACAAAACGTAAATTAGATGCGGCAGCAATATGAAGTGTCTCTGCCTGCACATAATTAAGACTACAAGAAAGTAGTAATACTAGAAGATATTTAGAATATTTCATAGGCTATATTTTGACACAAAAAAGCCCCGATAAACGGGGCTTTTAAGTTTACTTCGATGAAACTAGGTTTTAAGGAAGATTAATCTTCTTTAGCTTCTTCGTTAACTGCTTTCATACTTAAACGAATTCGACCTTGGCGATCAACTTCAAGTACTTTAACTTTAATCACATCACCTTCAGATAACTTGTCGCTTACATTCTCAACACGCTCATCAGAGATTTGTGAAATATGTACCAAACCATCCTTACCAGGAAGAATGGTTACAAATGCACCAAAGTCCATCAATTTAGCAACACGACCTTCATAGATAACACCTACTTCAACTTCTGCGGTAATTTGTTCGATGCGTTTTTGAGCATCTTGACCAGCGCTAAAGTCTGAAGAGAAGATTCTTACTGTACCATCATCATCAATATCGATAACCGCACCTGTTTCTTCAGTTAATGCACGGATAGTTGCACCACCTTTACCAATCACGTCACGAATCTTGTCAGAGTTAACTTTCATTGTGATGATACGTGGAGCAAATTCAGACATTTCTTCACGGTGTGATGAAATATTTGCGTTCATTGTGTCAAGAATTGTTAAACGGCCATCACGTGCTTGTGATAATGCTGTTGTCATAATTTCTTCGTTGATACCTTCGATCTTGATATCCATTTGAAGTGCAGTAATACCTTTTGCAGTACCTGCTACTTTAAAGTCCATATCACCTAAGTGATCTTCATCGCCTAAGATATCAGTCAATACAGCATAACCGTTGTCTTCTTTAATCAAGCCCATTGCGATACCGGCAACAGGTGCTTTAATTGGTACACCTGCATCCATTAACGCTAAACTTGTACCACAAACAGAAGCCATAGAACTTGAACCGTTAGATTCTGTGATTTCTGAAACAACACGTACAACATAAGGGAAATCTTCAGCAGAAGGCATAACGGCTTGGATACCACGTTTTGCTAATTTACCATGACCAATTTCACGACGTTTAGGAGAACCAACAAAACCAGTTTCACCTACACAGAATGGAGGAAAGTTGTAATGCAACATGAAACGGTCGCGGTATTCACCTTCAACAGCATCAATCATTTGAGCATCACGTTCAGCACCTAATGTAGCAACAACAACTGCTTGCGTTTCACCACGTGTGAATAATGCAGAACCGTGTACGCGAGGAAGAACAGTTGTTTCAACTGTTACTTGACGTACAGTTGCTGTATCACGACCATCGATACGCGCTTCACCAGCAATTATTCTACCGCGAACTAGCTCTTTTTCAATTTTAGCAAATGCACCACGAACATCATCAGCTGACATTGTTGATTCTTCACCCGCTAAGGCTTCAACAGCAGCATCACGAATAATGCCTAATGCATCTTGGCGAGCTAATTTATCACTGATTGTGTATGCTTTTTCAATGCCTTCGAATGCATTTTCTTTAACAGCAGCATAAATAGCAGGGTCTTTTTCTGGAGCAGTCCAATCCCACGCTTCTTTACCTACTTCTGCTTTTAACTCATTGACCAAGCTAATAGCTGTTTGTAGTTTCTCATGACCGAACATTACAGAACCTAACATCACTTCTTCTGATAATTCAGATGCTTCTGATTCAACCATAAGAACCGCACTTTCAGTACCAGCAACAACTAAATCTAAGTCACTTGTTTGTAATTGTTCTTTACTTGGGTTTAGTACATATTCACCATCGATATAACCAACACGAGCACCACCGATAGGACCGTTAAATGGAATACCAGAGATAGCTAATGCAGCAGAAGCACCAATCATTGCAGGGATATCAGGATCGATTGCAGGATCTAAAGCAACCACTGTTGCAATAACCTGAACTTCGTTCAAGAAACCTTTAGGGAATAATGGGCGTAAAGGACGGTCGATCAAACGACATGTCAATGTTTCTTTTTCAGAAGGACGACCTTCACGCTTAAAGAAACCACCTGGAATTTTACCAGCAGAGTAAGTACGTTCTTGGTAATTAACAGTCAACGGGAAGAAATCTTGGCCCGGTTGAACGTTCTTTTTACCAACAACTGTCACCATTACAGATGTTTCACCCAAGCTTGCGATGATTGCACCACTTGCTTGGCGTGCCACTTTTCCAGTCTCAAGACTTAAAATATGGTCGCCGTATTGAACCGATTTTTTTACTGAATTCACGTTTTTTTCCTTATCGTTTATTACGGCCTATTCCGCAATGAACTTTCATTTAAAATTCTTAGAGAATCACATAAGAAGCGTTTCTTAACACCGTAATGGTGTGATGCAAAACTCTCACAAACAAATACGCCCCTGAGGCCATAATGGCTTCAGGGGCGTATTTTAAATACTAACCTTGCTATCAATAAACAACGACGGCATGGTGTTAAACATATTCTTTATTGCAATTAGCAAGGGCTTAACGACGTAAACCTAGGCTAGCAATTAATTCACGGTAACGTGTGATATCTTTCTTTTTCAAGTAATCCAACATTTTACGACGACCACTTACCATTTTTAATAAACCTTGGCGTGAGTGATGATCATGGATGTTTGTTTTGAAATGTTCAGAAAGATCCGCGATGCGTGCTGTTAACAAAGCAATTTGTACTTCAGCTGAACCAGTATCGCCTTCCGAGCGTTGGTATTTGCTAACTACTTCTTTTGTTTGTTCTAGTGATAATGACATTAAAAACTCCAACTTTTATTATGTAGCACTTCTTTTATTTGGCTACGAGTTAAATTCTGGATTATTCCAGCAGTGCTACTTTCATAGCAAACCAAAATATCCAACCATTCAAAAACGGCAATTTTACCGACTTTTTATTATTGAAACAAGCCTTTACTACTGATTATGATCAACAAAGACTCGCTTTGGTGCAACTATACCCTGTTCAGACATTTCACCAAGGCCAAGAAACACCTTTTCCATATCAAACAGTCTAACATTTGCGGATGAATAGACTTGTTCAACCTTAATTGTTTGGCCAAATCTCAAAGCTGTCACCATTTCATCTGTAGCAATAACTTCAGGCCAATCTGGCAAAGCATCTTCCGTTGGAAGCAATTCAGCATCTAAGGCATCGAGTCCTTTTTCTGCTATTTTTTCTAAGTGTTCAATTGATATTGCTTGTTGCTGCGTATACCGTGCAGCGGCAACACGGCGAAGCATAACAACATGACCACCCGAACCGAGTGCATGACTGATATCTTCAACTAAAGTGCGAATATAGGTGCCTTTGCTACAGCGAACTGCTAGGGTAAAACTATCTTCTGTAATAGATAATAGCTGAATGTCATAAATCGTAATACGTCGAGATTTACGTTCCACTTCTATTCCCTGTCGCGCAAGTTTATACAGTGGCTGACCATTGTATTTTAATGCTGAGAACATCGGTGGGACTTGATCTTGCTCACCTGTAAACCGTGGCAATAGTTCTAATAGTGTTTGCTCGTTAAACTCAGGAATATCTGATGTTGCTACTATTTCACCATCAGAATCACCACTGTCAGTAACCACACCCAGTTTACAAGTCACATGATAGGCTTTATTAGCATCTAATAAATAGGATGAGACTTTAGTTGCTTCACCTAAGCAAATAGGGAGCACACCTGTTGCAAGTGGATCTAATGCGCCAGTATGACCTGCCTTTTTAGCATCAAACAAACGTTTAACTTGTTGCAATACATGATTAGAACTTCGGCCAGTTGGTTTATCAATAATCACAATACCTGTGATATTACGACCTTTCTTATTTCTACGCCCCATCTAACAATGCTTACTCTTTTGGTAGATCTTTATTGGCCTTAGCAATGAGTTCATCCATCTGAAAACCATGCTCTAATGATTTATCGTAATGGAAGCGTAATTCAGGAATATTGCGTAACTCTACACGTCCAGCGAGGTTTCGACGTAGAAATCCTGCGGCACGTTTTAACCCTGCCAAACATTCTTCAATATCTTGTTCTGAATCAACACCACTTAGACGTGTTACAAATACCTTGGCATATTTCATATCAGAGGTGACATCGACATGAGATACCGTTACCAAGCCAACGCGTGGATCGGATACCTCATGCTGAATCATTTGAGCCAGCTCTCGCAAGATAAGCTGACCAATTCGATTAGTTCGGCTAAATTCTCTTGCCATTATAGCGTCGGCTTCATAAGAACACGTTCAAAGACTTCAATCTGATCACCAGGCTTAACATCAGTGTAATCTTTCACACCGATACCACATTCCACACCAGATTGAACTTCATTCACATCATCTTTAAAGCGACGTAGTGATTCAAGTTCACCTTCGTAAATAACCACGTTATCACGTAGAACACGGATTGGATTTGTTTTCTTAACAGTACCTTCAGTAACCAAACAACCTGCAATATCGCCAAATTTAGGTGAGCTAAAGACATCATCAACACGTGCAAGACCGATAATCTCATCTTTATAAACAGGCTCTAACATTCCTGTCATTGCTTGCGTTACTACATCGATCAAATCATAGATGATGCTGAAATATTGAATATCAAGACCTTTTTCAGCAATAATTCTACGTGCTGTATTATCAGCACGAACATTGAAACCAATTAAGATAGCATTCGCCGACGCAGCTAGTTGAGCATCTGTTTCATTAATACCACCAACACCTGTAGCAACAATACGTACTTTTACTTGATCTGTTGAAAGCTTAGATAGGCCTTGGCTTACCGCTTCTGAAGAGCCGTGAACATCTGCTTTGACCACAATATTTAATGTCTTAACATCGCCTGATTCCATCTGGTTAAACATGTCATCAAGTTTTGCAGCTTGCTGTTGCGCCATTTGTAATTCACGTGCTTTCGTTTTACGTAAAGTAGCAATTTCACGAGCAGAACGTTCATTTGCAACAACTTGTAATTCATCACCTGATGCTGGCGTTCCAGACAAACCCAGAATCTCAACGGGTGTTGAAGGTGTTGCCGACGTTAATACTGTTGCATTTTCATCTAATAATGAACGAACACGACCATACTCTTGACCAACAACAACGATATCGCCTTTATTAAGCGTTCCAGATTGAACAAGAACCGTAACAATTGTACCGCGACCTTTATCTAAGCGTGCTTCAATAACCGTCCCTTTCGCTGGGCCAGTTGCAATAGCTTTAAGCTCTAGCATTTCAGCTTGCAATGAAATGGTATCTAATAGTTCATCAACACCTTGTCCAGTTAATGCTGAAACAGGAACAAACGGTACATCACCACCCCAATCTTCAGGGATAACATCGTGATTACCTAATTCTGTTTTCACACGATCAGGATTTGCTGTTTCTTTATCCATTTTATTAACGGCAATGATTAATAATGCACCCGCTTCTTTCGAATGTTTCACCGCTTCAATTGTTTGAGGCATAACACCGTCGTCAGCCGCAACAACCAACACAACAATATCCGTTACTTTTGCACCACGTTGACGCATTTCAGTAAATGCCGCATGTCCCGGTGTATCTAAAAATGCAATCTCACCACGACTTGTTTTAACTCTATAGGCACCAATATGCTGAGTAATACCTCCCGCTTCACCTGATGTTACTTTGGTACTACGAATATAATCTAGTAATGATGTTTTACCGTGATCAACATGACCCATAACGGTAACAACAGGTGCACGAGTAAGCTCTTCGCCTACTTCATGGTCTGTTTCCATCAATGCTAGTTCAGCTTCATTCTCTTGAGCAGGTTTAGCAATATGTCCCATTTCTTCAATCACGATAACAGCTGTATCTTGATCAAGTACTTGGTTGATTGTTGCCATTTGACCTAGGCCCATCAACGCCTTGATGACTTCAGCAGCTTTGACAGACATACGCAAAGCTAAGTCAGCTACACTAATAGTGTCAGGTACATTTACTTCATGTACAACTGGCGCTGTTGGTAATGTAAAGCCATGTTCTTCTGAAGATTCCATAACGGCAGTAGAAGGCTGTTGAGCACCTTTGCCTTTTTTCTTCTTACGACGACCTTTCCCATTTGAGACGTGCAGTTCTTCTCTACCTTTGCCCCCACCTTTTCGATCATTTCGACCGCCACGGCGACCCGCGTTTTCTTTTGTGCTTGGACCTGCAGGATCTGGTTTTTTCTCAGCAGCTTTTTCTTTTACTTTACGTGCTTCTTTTTGCTCTTTTGCTTTTGCTTCTGCAGCCTTCTTAGCTTCAGCACGCTCTTTTTCTAACTTAGCTTCTTCAATTCGTGCTTTTTTACGCTCAATTAATGCTTTTTCAGCCTCTAAGCGAGCCATATTAGCAGCACGACGTTTAGCATCAGCTTCTTCAAGCTTTTTATGCGCTATTTGTGATGCTGTAAGCTTAGGTTCTGCAGGCGCTTTCTTAGCTTCTTCCTTTGCTTTTTCTACTTTAGGCTTACTCTCTTCTTTCGCCTTTTGTTTTGCTTCTTCTGCTAATGCTTTTTTCTCTTCTTCAGCTGCAGCTCGCGCTTCTTCAGCCGCTTGCTTTTCAGCTTCAACCGCAGCTTCAACAACAGCAGCTTCACGTTTTGCATCTTCAGCTTCTTGTTGAAGTTTAAGTGTTTCTTCATCTTTGATGCGTTGTTGCTCTTCATCTTTAATGCGCTGTTCTTCTAAGCGTGCATCTTCAACTTCTTTTTCTTCAGCTGCTTTTTGACGCTGCAATTCTGCCTCTGCTTCTGCTTCTTCTGCTGGCGTACGTTTTACAAATGTACGTTTTTTACGCACTTCAACACTGACACTTTTTCCACCACGACGTGATGCAGTACTGCCTAATTTAATTTCACTGACAGACTTTCGTTTAAGTGTAATCTTTTTAGATGGTGCAGTCCCTTCTTCAGACTTACCATGACGCTGTTGCAAAGAATTCAATAACAGTTGCTTTTGGTCTTCTGTAATCAAATCATCTGGACTTGACACAACAACACCTGCTTCACCAAGCTGTTCAACTAAATGCTCACCTGAGACGCCAACACTTTCTGCTAGGTCTTTAACCTTAATATCACTCATCTAGTTACTCCCCCGCCTCATCATCGTCACCATCGGCAAACCATGTTTCACGAGCATTCATTATTAATGCAGCTGCTAGCTCTTCATTCATTCCATCAAGCTCAACCAGTTCGTCGACAGATTGGTCACCCAAATCATCAACTGTTATTATCCCTTTACTTGCAAGTGTAAGGGCAATTGCTTTTGTAACCCCTTTCAATGCGAGTAAATCCGCAGCAGGCTCAGCTGTTTCTAATTCTTCTTCAATGGCAATTGCTTTTGTTAACAATACATCACGTGCTCGTGAGCGAAGTTCAGCAACGATATCAGCATCAAACTCTTCAATTGCAAGCATTTCTTCTTCTGCCACATAAGCGACTTCATCTAAGCTAGAGAAGCCTTCTTGCGCCAAAATCAAAGCAACGTCTTCATCGACATCAAGATCTTGCATGAACAGTTCGATTAGGCTAGCAATCTCTGTCTCTGATTTTTTATCTGCATCAGATGCTGACATAACATTTAACGTCCACCCTGTTAGTTGGCTTGCTAAACGTACGTTTTGGCCACCACGACCGATTGCTTGAGATAATTGTTCATCTTCAACAGCGATATCCATGCTGTGTGCATCTTCATCAACAACAATAGAAAGTATTTCTGCTGGCGCCATTGCATTGATTGCAAAGCGAGCAGGCTCTTCATCCCAAACAATGATATCAACACGTTCACCGGCCAGTTCATTGGTTACAGCTTGAACGCGTGAACCACGCATTCCAACACACGCACCAACAGGGTCAATTCGCGCTTCCTTTGCTTCTACTGCAATTTTTGCACGAAGACCAGCATCACGAGCGGCACCTTTAACTTCAATCATGCCGTCACTTATTTCAGGTACTTCTAATTTAAATAATTCAATAAGTACTTCTGGTGCCATTCGACTTAGTAATAATTGAGGGCCACGACCTTCTGGACGAATTTCTTTCAAGTAACCTCGAACACGGTCACCAGTTCTAAAGCTCTCTCTCGGTATCATTTCTTCACGAGGAATAAACGCTTCCGCATTGCCGCCTAAATCAAGTGTTACATTGCCGCGTTCAACACGCTTGACAGTACCCATGATTAACTGGCCTAGCTTATCTTGGTACTGCTCAACAACTTGTGCACGCTCTGCTTCACGTACTTTCTGCACGATAACTTGTTTAGCAGTTTGTGCTGCAATACGCCCAAATGCAACAGAATCTATTTGCTCAGAAATATAACCATCTACTTCAATATCTGATTGTTTTTCTAACGCGTCACTGAGTTTAATTTGCGTTTCTGATGATTCAAGCTCTTCTTCAGAATCTTCAATAACTAACCATTGGCGGAATGTTTCATAATCTCCAGTTTCACGGTCAATCACAACACGAGCATCAATCTCAGCATCACTACCTTTACGCGTTGCTGATGCTAGTGCAGCCTCTATCGCTTGGAAAATAACTTCTTTTCCGACACCCTTTTCATTCGATACGGCATCAACGACCAATAAGATTTCTTTATTATTCACTATTCCCCCAATGAGTTTTTGGTAAAACCCAACTAAACCTGTTCAGATCAACTATTTATAATACGCTTTTTTTAGGCAACAAGTCGTGCTTTTGCCAACTTTGTCAGTGGTAAACCATACTCTTCACCATCAACTACAATTAATATTTCACCATCATCAAAACCTTGTAAAACACCTTTGAAATTTCGACGACCTTGTATTGGTAATTTCATTGATATTTTTACTTCACTACCTGCAAAACGCTCAAAGTCTTTTGCTTTAAATAATGGGCGGTCAAAACCTGGCGATGAAATCTCTAAAGAATAGGCACTACTGATGGGATCTTCGACTTCTAGAATACCATTCACCTGATGACTGACTCGCTCACAGTCTTCTATACCAATTCCTTGCTCTGCATCAATATAAATACGCAAAACGGTATTGCTACCATTCTTTATATATTCAACGCCCACCAACTCATAACCGAGAGATTCAATTGGTAGTTCAATTAATTGTTCAATTTGGTCGCTAACAGCCATAATTATGTAAAAAAAAAGGGCCCACGGCCCAATTTCAAATCTCCAGATAAACAAAAACCCCATTATAGGGGTTCTGTAATTCAAGTGGTAGCGGGGGCTGGATTTGAACCAACGACCTTCGGGTTATGAGCCCGACGAGCTACCAGACTGCTCCACCCCGCACCTGATTAAGCCGAGAATTATACGGTCATTGTATTGTGCATGCAAGAGAATATTTAATTATCTTTTAACTTTCTTGTCAGAGTATTACGCCCCCACCCTAATAACTTGGCAGCCTCTTGGCGTTTTCCGGCTGTTTTCTCTAATGCAACTTCCATTAATAACTGCTCAACCATTGGTACTACGTCAGATAAAGTACCTTCTTGCCCTGTTAATGCCTTTTGGGAAGCCCACTGTTTGAATAGTGTTTGCCAGTTTCCCGCCCCTTTCAGCTCAATAGAAGCTTCTGTCATCAATTCACTTGGCAGGTCATCTACTTGTACAATCTTTGCCGGTGACATGACAGTTAACCATCTACATGTGTTTTCTAATTGTCTCACATTACCCGGCCAAGCTAACTGACTAAGATAGCTTTCAACCTCTGGCGATAATGTTTTTCCCGGCACATCTAATTCTGTCGCAGCTTTATTCAAAAAGTAATTTGCTAATGCAGGTATATCCTCTCGTCTCTCTCTTAGAGCGGGGATCTGTATCCGAATAACATTTAAGCGATGAAACAAGTCTTCCCTAAACTCACCACGTTCAACTCGCTCTTCTAAATTTTGGTGGGTGGCAGCAACAATACGAACATCTGCTCGTACCACACTATGTCCACCAACTCTGAAAAACTCACCATCAGATAGAACTCTTAGAAGTCGAGTTTGTAATTCAAGTGGCATATCGCCAATCTCATCAAGAAATAGTGTGCCACCATCGGCTTGTTCAAAACGACCTTTTCGCATGGCATGTGCGCCAGTAAACGCACCTTTTTCATGGCCAAAGAGTTCTGACTCCATCAGCTCTTTTGGAATTGCTGCCATGTTAAGGGCAATGAAAGGTGAGCTTCGACGTGGGCTATGTTTGTGTAATGCATTCGCAACCAGTTCTTTACCTGTTCCTGATTCACCATTAATGAGAACCGTAATATTCGAGCGAGCTAGGCGGCCGATCGATCTAAAGACCTCTTGCATCGCTGGTGCTTCACCAATGATTTCCGTGCTTAATGTAGCAGGCTCTTCTTCATCCAAATGTTGATCTTGATAATGCTCAATCGCACGTTGAACAAGTTCTACTGCTTCATCAACATCAAAAGGCTTTGGTAAATATTCAAATGCTCCACCTTCATATACTGATACGGCACTATCTAAGTCTGAGTATGCCGTCATAATAATAACGGGTAAATCTGGCAAATTTTTCTTAATGTCCGTAAGTAATTCTAGGCCATCCATACCAGGCATGCGAATATCACTCACTAACACATCCGGTGTATTTGTTTTTAGTCCTTCAAGTACTTCCTGTGCACTTTCAAAGACACGTACATTAAGCTCGACGGCTTCTAATGATTTTTGTAATACCCAGCGTATTGAGCGATCATCATCAACAACCCATACGTTTGATTTTTTAGCCAAGTGCTTGCTCCAAAGGGAAAATTACAGAAAAAATAGTACGTCCAGGTTGGCTTACACATGAAACCATGCCTTTATTACGTTGTATCAAATTTTGAACTAAATAGAGTCCTAAGCCGGTACCTTCAGCACGCCCCGTTACTAAGGGAAAAAACATACTTTCTTGTAAATCTTTAGGAATACCTGGCCCATCATCTTCAATATCTATGCAGACACCTAAGCGATATCGTTTTTGATCGATACTAATATTTCGTACCGCACGCGTTCTTAATATGACTTGTCCTGCACCATGTAATGCCTGTACTGCATTTCTCACAATGTTCAGGAATATTTGTACTAACTGATCAAAATCAACATGAAGCTCTGGAATACTCGGATCATAGTCTCCTTTAATCACCAAACGATTATCAACTTCAGCAAAAGCAAGTTGTCTCACCCGCTGTAATATCTCATGAATATTAACAGAAGCATATTCTGGTTGATGATGTGAGCCCAGCATTCTCGTCATGAGGTTTTGCAAACGATCTGCTTCACTAATAATAATAGCTGTATATTCTTTCAAATCCTCAGAGTCTAACTGGCGCTCTAATAATTGAGCAGCCCCCCTCAAGCCACCTAAAGGATTCTTGATTTCGTGTGCTAACCCTCGCAAAACTTGTTGCTGTGTGTGCAAGCTTTCATCACGGCTAATACGTTGTTGAAAATCTAACTGTGCCAGTTCAAGCAAAATATAAGGTTGTTCAACATCTAGATTGTCAACAAATTTAATTGAACAATCAACAACGATGTCACCTTTACTCGGTAGATATAATTTAACTTCTCGCTCAATGAGTTCTTGCCCTGTTTTTTGAACTCGACTCAAGCCCTCTAGTAACTCACAATCATCATGTAGCAAAGCTTGAATAGGAATGGAGGATGCTTGACGTTGACTCATTCCAAATAGGACTTCGGCTGCAGAGTTTAAAATATTCACCCGCAACTCATCATCCATCACTACAATGGCAGTGGTCAGGCTATCAATAATATCTTGGCAAGGTAACAACGTTGTCATAGAAGCGTTTTAAGCAAAAGAGAATTCATAATAATCCATAATGAGCAATTAACGATCCAACTCAATTAACAATAGAGCCACTTACTTCTACCTTATTGATTTAATTGAAACTATATGGCTTTTATATGGTGCTCAGGGTGAAGTATATAAGGGTAAGCTATAAAACACACCTTTTTCCGCACCATTATAGTGCAATTTATTTATCTATGGATTTTTACTGTGCGACAGAAGCACGATGAATATGAAATAAAATGGATTTACTTCGTGTTAATACTTTTCCAGCCTTATCTACAACAGAAACCACAAGAATATGACTTCCTCTATCTAAACGTGGAAGGCTAATAGTTTCTGAAGTTTGAGCTTTACCTACATTTTTTCCATCTAACTTAAATAATAACTTGTCAGCCCTAATAGCATTTAATTTAGGCTCAATGCTAACTGTTGCCGACACTGTTTCTGGGTTTTGGATAGATTCATTATGTGTAGGGCTGGTTATACTTACCTTATATAAAGGTGTTTTAACATCCGTTGAATTTTCAACATCGCTATCTTCGACTGCTAAAGGAACCGTCGGGGGCGGGTTATAACTTGGAGCAATATCAATAATGACTTCTTCAGAGTTATCACTTGCAACATCAGTGAAAACAACATTGCCATTTTTATCGACACTACGATAAACCTGAGCATGTATTGCTGAAGTAATAAGTAATAAGAATAACAGTCCGTATTTCATACTTGCATCATAAGCCACTCATATAACATCTGCAACTCTAACTATTAGGCATAAAAAAGCGCCCCCATAAAATTATGGGGGCGCTTTCAAGTCTTACTTTAGGCAGTTAAACTAACAGCTATAGTATAAGTCAAACTCAGCAGGGTGAGTTTCCATACGTAAACGTGTTACTTCTTCCATCTTCAGTTCAATGTATCCATCAATCTGATCATCAGTGAAAACACCACCATCAGTTAAGAATGCACGGTCTTTATCTAATGCATCTAACGCTTGATCTAATGAGTAACAAACTTGTGGAATTGCAGCTTCTTCTTCAGGCGGCAAATCATACAAATCTTTATCCATTGCATCACCAGGGTGAATCTTGTTTTTGATACCGTCAAGACCAGCCATTAATAATGCAGCAAATGCTAAGTATGGGTTTGCAGTTGAATCACCGAAACGAACTTCAACACGACGGCCTTTTGGATTGTTAACAAAAGGAATACGAATTGATGCGCTACGGTTACGTGCAGAGTATGCCAACATAATTGGTGCTTCAAAACCAGGTACTAAACGCTTGTAGCTGTTTGTACTTGCATTTGTGAATGCGTTCAATGCTTGAGCATGCTTGATTACACCACCGATGTAATACAATGCAGTTTCAGATAAACCACCGTATTTGTTACCAGAGAATAAGTTTTCACCATCTTTAAATAAAGACATGTGAACGTGCATTCCGTTACCGTTGTCACCAACGATTGGTTTAGGCATAAATGTTGCTGTTTTACCGTAAGCGTGTGCTACGTTATGAACAACATATTTAAGACCTTGAACTTCGTCTGCTTTTTTAACTAATGTATTGAACTTCGTACCAATTTCACATTGGCCCGCTGTTGCAACTTCATGGTGATGAACTTCAGTTGTTTGACCGATTTCTTCAAGTGTTAAACACATTGCAGAACGCATGTCTTGCAATGAATCAACTGGAGGTACTGGGAAGTAACCACCTTTAACACTTGGGCGATGACCTTTGTTACCATCAGGGAATACTTTATCTGTATTCCAAGATGCTTCATCAGAATCAATTTTGAATGATGAACCAGAGATATCACTAGACCAACGAACATCATCAAAGATGAAAAATTCGTTTTCAGGACCAAAATAAGCTGCATCAGCCATGCCTGTTGCTTGCATATGCGCTTCAGCACGATGAGCAACACTACGAGGATCACGTTCGTAACCTTGCATTGTTGAAGGTTCAATGATGTCACAAGTAAGAATTAGCGTTACGTCATCCATGAATGGGTCTAAAATAGCTGTTTCAGGATCTGGCATCAAAATCATATCTGATTCGTTAATACCTTTCCAACCAGCAACAGATGAACCATCAAACATATTACCTTCAGTAAATGTATCTTCATCAATAGTGTGTGCTGGGAAAGTAACGTGTTGTTCTTTACCGCGTGTGTCTGTAAAACGGAAATCTACAAATAAGACTTCCTCATCTTTAATCATTTGAAGCACATTTTCGACTGACATTAATCTTTCTCCAATTTAATTTTTTTTGTACTTTAATTTAGTGGTGCAAAATACGCATCGTAAGTAGAGCACAAACTGAGCCAACTTTAAACTAACTATTAATCAGATAGTTATCTATCATTGACAAAAACAATAGCACCAAAATAGTGCAGCACGTCCTTTTCGCACCAAAACAGCGCTAACCACCAACACGTACTGTGATGGTTAATTCATCTTCATTTTCTTCATGACCAAGAACAGTATGACCATTGATTCTTGCCCAAGCAGGAATATCACTTAATGCACCAGGATCTGTGCAAACAACGGCTAATATATCACCATCAGATAATTCTTTTACCTTATTTTGTGTTTTGATAACTGGCATTGGACATAACATTCGTCTCGCATCGAGTTCAAAATGACTCATACATGCCACTCCTCAAGCACTTGCTCAATTGCTAGAGGCTTGATATTGATTGTTTGAACTTCTTCACCAGGTACTGAAACTTCTACTTTCACTTCTTCAGCATCGCGACCTTGACCATAGCGTGCGACAATGCCAGCGGCTAATTCATAATCTTCTGCTTGAATCTTGCCATCTATCATGCTCAATGGTCCGTTATGACTTACAACTTGAATCGTAACAAATTGCTTGCGATAGCCTTCTAAATATTTACTTTCTCCAGCATCACGCGCAATAATCATTTTGAACTCAGGTTTAGGTCGAAGGTGGCGACCGACTTTAAGTAGCATGATATCGTCCATTTCATATTCACGACTACCACGCCCTTCCCATAAATCAACTAATTTATCTGAGTAGTTTTTATCGGTTAAGAAACAACAACCGCCTGCTGGAGAAGCATAATCTGTGAAACCAAACTGTTTCGCTAATGCCATTTGAGGCTTGCGGTTACGGCCGTGGAAGTCATATAACTTCTCACGATCAACCCAACCTTCTAACTCAGGTTTTGTTTCTGGTAAGTTCTTCGCACATAAAGGTCGAAGTAAAATATCATCCGCACCAGACTCACCAGCCACAATAGGCATTGTTTCTTTACGCTGAGACATGGGACGTTGGCCGATCACTTCTCCTGTAATAATAAAGTCAAAGCCATCTTTATGATGTTCTTTAACCCATTCAACCGCTTTACTTACCATGAAGATTTTACAATCTAAACATGGGTTCATATTAGCGCCATAGCCATGCTTAGGATTTAATAGAACATCTTTATATTCTTCGATAACATCAACAATATGAAGCTTAATCCCTAATTGTTCTGCTGCCCATAAGGCATTGTTTCGCTTTTGTTTATCTTTATCACTATTGCGGATGGCATGGGTATGCCCTTCAACGCAAAAACCTGTGTAGAAGTTAATGCCTTCAACCTCTATACCTTGCTCTTGCAATACTCGCACTGCTAAAAGTGAATCTAAGCCACCTGATATTAAGGCAATAGCCTTATGTTTCTTCGTCACGCTGTTCCACCTACTGTTAAACCATCTATTTTTAGTGTCGGTTGACCAACACCTACAGGGACACTTTGCCCTTCTTTACCGCAGTTACCTACACCAGTATCAAGCTCTAAATCATTTGCAACCATACTAATTCTGCTCATCACTTCTGGGCCATTGCCAATTAATGTCGCCCCTTTTACAGGTTGGGTAATTTTACCATTTTCAATCAAATAGACTTCACTGGTCGAAAAAACAAATTTACCCGACGTGATATCCACTTGTCCACCACCAAAGTTAGCAGCATAAAGACCATTTTTGACTGATGAGATCACCTCTTCAGGCTCATGTTCGCCCGGTAACATATAGGTATTTGTCATTCTTGGCATAGGCAAATGAGCATAAGATTCTCGGCGTCCATTACCCGTACTTTTTGAACCCATTAATCTCGCATTATGCTTGTCTTGCATATAGCCTGTTAACTTCCCTTTTTCAATTAAGGTTGTATTTTCAGTGGGGACGCCTTCATCATCTACCGTTAATGAGCCGCGACGATCTTGTAATGTGCCATCATCAACAACAGTACAAAGTGGTGAGGCGACCATTTCTCCCATGCGACCAGAAAAAGCTGAACTTCCACGACGATTAAAGTCACCTTCAAGGCCATGACCTACCGCTTCATGTAATAAAACACCTGGCCAACCTGACGCTAACACGACAGTCATTGTTCCCGCCGGTGCATCAACAGCTTCTAAATTAACTAACGCTTGTCTTACCGCTTCTTTTGCATAGGTTTCAGCCATGTCATTATCTTGGAAGTAGCGGTAATCTAGTCGTCGCCCACCACCAGCACTACCACGCTCACGTCGACCTTTCGACTCGACAATAACAGACACATTCATTCGGACTAATGGGCGAACATCTGCTGCAAAGGTACCATCACTCGCAGCAACAAGAACCGTATCAGACCCGCCCGCTAAACTAACACTGACTTGTGTCACACGAGGATCGGCAGCCCTAGCGATAGCATCTGCTTGTTGTAATAACGCTAACTTTTCATCTACCGATAGAACTGAAAGAGGATCACTTTCTGCATAATACTGTGGTGCAATCGTACGCTTCCACGCCTGCACACTTCCATCAGCACCGTGTCGTGAAATGGCACGTGCCGCTTTTGCAGCATCTTGTAAGGCCGGCAATATCAAGTCATCAGAGTACGCAAAACCTGTTTTTTCACCGCTACAAGCACGAACACCCACACCTTGCTCGATATGGTATCCACCATCTTTAATAATGCCATCTTCAAGTAGCCAGTTTTCTTGGCGAGATTGCTGAAAATAAAGATCGGCATAATCCACACCTTTTCCCATCGTTAAAGCAAGCGTTTGCTCTAAATCAAGTTCAGAAAGACCTGCTGGACGAAGTAATTGTTGGTCGGCTTGTGTAAATAAAGAATCGGTCATGAATAAACTATTTTGTTATAAGGGATGCGATCATATCAGATCATGGTGTTACAGGTTTAATCACACTCATCTGAGGCTCATCCCATGGCCCCGTTAAATGATATTTATAGCTAATTAAATTAACAATATTTTTACCAAAAAGCTTACCTGTCAATTTATCAACAACCAGCAATGCAGCACCAACGCCTAGCCCCACTGGACCACCAGCTACGGCACCAGCAAGTGGTAATGTTGATGAAACATTAGGAGTAATTGTCACTTGTTGATCATACTGTTTCTTAGCTAAATCAGTTGAGCCTGACATCTCAATCTTTGCAGAAGCACCATTCAACGTTAAGTTCTCCGTTAATGCGATCCCGTTAGCAAGCTCGAAATCACCTTTGATCGAATCGAATGTAAAGCCCGTTGAAAATAAATCACTAAAATCTAATGCTAAACGTCGAGGCAGAGCAGCAATACTCATAAGCCCAAAAACACGCCCCGCAGCACCGGGCTCAACATCATTTAACTTTCCTTTACCTATATCAATATTTAAGTGGCCTGTTACATTTTCTTTTGCTAGTGCAAGCGGGGTACCTGGCCATGACACATCAAATATCAGTTGCGCATGTTCAGATTCAATGGCCTGCTGATAGCCCAAACCATCAAGTAATGCTGTTAAGTTATTGCTTGTCACTTTTACAGCTAGCTTAGATTGGTCTTGAGACGATGACTGTTGCCATTGTGAACTATCCTTCACTACTTCGGCAGTCAGTAGCTTAGATTTTAATAGAGCAGAACCTATTTTCCACGTTTGATTTTGTTGATCGGCATGAAACTCTAACTGACCCAAGTTCATATTATCAAAAGTCACCGTCCCTATATTAATATCCATTGCAGGCCATAAGGTCGTTTTTGATGATGAGCTAGGCTTAGGCTTTTTCTCTAACTGCTCTTTCGGCGACGAAACTAAAGTGAGTTTATTTAAGGAAACCTCAAGCGGTGCAGGCCCCGTGAAATTAGCCGGCCAATAAATGCTACCTTCACCTGTTTCCTTACTTTTCAACTTAATGCGCCAGCCCTGCCCATCCTTATTAATTGAATAATTAAGTGCTGTTAATTTTTGATTAAAACCCGTTAATGTATCAATGGTCATTGACACATCATCAATACTCGATAAAAAGGCATTACCTTCTGTTTGAATTTGTTTTTCTGACCAGTCTAACCAATCATTAATAGAGAGTTCATTAAGTTTTCCTCCTACCTTAATTCCATTTGTGGGCAATATATCATGCTCCTCACCAAATTTAATTGCAGCTCGCCAGCCTTCACTGTGTTTAACGGCCGTTACATTAAACTCATCGCCATATTTGAAGAGATATACAAATTGATGATCAACATTCTCCATAGAGATATTTAATTCTTTTTTATCTCCTTTAGCCTTAATAAAAGGTTTGGGAATATCGATGTCCACGCCTTTCAAGTCACTGTGAAGTGAATAGTCTAGATAAAAGTCACCGACTTCTTTTTCTAAAATCGTAATATCTAATTTATAGTCTGTTTTACCTTGAATAAAGTGGGGGATATCATTGGGCCACAGTGATGTTAATTTATCAGTTGATATCTGGCCTACCATAGATATCCCTGTTTTACTCCCTTTTGGCTTAACTGTGATTTCAACAGCTTCATCAAATAAGTTTGCTTCTATATTCTTTGCATACACGCCATCATTATCAAAACGTAATAATCCATTAATATCTTGCAAGCCTACAACCTCTATTTCTTTGTGATGTAACTGACTTTTTACAAAGCTCACATGGCCTGCAACGTTAGTTTCGTTTGTATTAGCTAATGGCACTATTAACTCTAAATCAATATCACTTTTCCCTGTCATCGTTATTGGCTTTAAGGCACTGCCAAAACGTTCATTTAATGGACTGTTTTGCAAAAATGATGCGGCCAGTTTACTACTGCCTTTTAGCTTACCCTCAACCGTTAGTATTGGTTTCTTTTCATTCAGTTTGTTAATAACAGTTGTCACATCAGCAAAATCAAAACCAGCCACTTTTCCTTGCTGACTTTTAATAGTCAAGTCATGCCCATGACCTTCTATTGTCCCCGTCACACCAAATAAATCAGGCCATTCTTCTGCATAATGCAATTGGATATTATCAACATTTAATGCCATTTTAAAAAGGCCGTCATCCAAGCCGTTGTTATAGGGAAATGCTGATAGTTTTCCAATCCATTCAATGTCACCATCGACAATTTTTCCAGCTTTAAATGCTTTACTAGACCATTGTTTAAATGATGCGCTTAATATATTTTGTGGCACATACTGCTGCCAGTGTTCAACAACAATGTCTTTCAATTCTAATTTGATATTATTAACAATCTCACCATCAGCTAGCTGCTCAACCTGACCGTCTAACTGTAATGTTAAATCATCATTCCAAACCTCAAATTTATCACTTTTCACTAGCCATGTTTTTTCTGACTTTTGTAATTCAATATTCCCTGAAATAGAGTCAAAAAAGACCGCATCGTCTAACCATTTTTTTGCATACAGTGTGAAGTCATGACTTTGAAACTCAAGCTTTGCCAGCCCTTCATTCCAACTCGCCAACATTGTTAGCCCTGTAAACCCGGGGTAGTCATTCCATGAATCAACAGCACCATCACTAACCTTAAAGGCTAACGCACTCACCCCATTCTCTACAGAGTAACGTAGGTTGAACCGTTCAATATCACCTGCAGGGCGTTGTTGGCGTAATATTTCTGGTGACTGTTTTGACAAGGATGCCAATGATGTTATATCACTTAAGCGAATATAATTACCCGCAATCAACCATGTTCCATCATCATTTTTATTAATCGTGAAACCAGTCTCTGGCCATTCATCTTCATTCATATAAAGCTGTATATTTCGACCCGATAACTGCCATGAATTACGCTTATTCTGCCAATCAAATGTTCCGGTTAAATGATCAATAATGACAGGCTCAGCTATGGCTTCATCATTGCGTGACATTATTTTAGATTTGGATAATTGCACCTCAGCCATCACTGCGTTAATGGTAGTTCCCTGCCCTGAACCTGATAAATTAATATCAGCTAAACCTTCCTCTACCGCAATATCTTGCCACGTATAGCGTTGTGCTAAACGTCCTAGATTCAGATTATTCGTTTTCAGTTGCCACTGCCACGCATTATCTTGTGTACTGCCTATCTTCGCTTGGGCTTGGAATTGCAACTGTTGGCCCAATGTGTCCGGTAAACGAATATTTCCTGTTGATGTCCACTGATCAGACTGATGAGTCACTATCGCATTTGTTATGTGATAGCTTCCTGACAATGCTGTTGCTAGTTGGTCATCATAATTAATCATGATCGATTGCAAATGAAAGCGGTTAAGAATTTTAATCCAAGCTAGCCAGTCTTGATTATTTGAGGATGAGGAATGATTAAGCCCTTTTACCTGTATTTTTCCTGCCTCATTTCGTTCCACTGAAAGAGCTAACCCTGTCAAAGTAACATCGTTAAGTACAGGCTCACCCTGAGCCATACTTGCAACAATATCTAAACCAACATAAAGATCATCAAGGCTAAGAATATTACTTTTTTTGCTTTTATCTAAAATCTTCACTGACTCAAGCTGAACCTTTGGTAACAGGCCTAACCAATGAATTCCTGCAGCCCCTATTTCTACGGGGTAACCAATTTGTTCGCTGGCCCATGCTGCAATTTCATCTTGACGTTGTTCCACCGCACCCGACAACCAATAAACGACACCTAGCGATGTTATTAGCAATACCAATAACATAATCACTAAATAAGCAATCTGCTTACTTGCAATATGAACACTTCGCCGAATAAAAGACATGACTTACATCAACACCACATTAAACTGTTCACGGCTATATTGAGGTTCAGGCTGGAATAAAATGGGTTTACCAATAAACTGCTCTAATTCTGCCACGTTTGTTGAGTCTTCATCATTCAAACGATCAATAATATCTTGTGCTGCAAGGATTAAAAACTGTGTCATTTCATACTGCTTGGCTTCGCGAATAATTTCTCTGAAAATTTCATAGCACACTGTTTCAGCACTTTTTGCATAACCTTTACCGTCACAACATGGACACGGTTCACATAACACGTGTTCTAAACTTTCTCGCGTTCTCTTACGCGTCATTTCAACTAAACCCAGTTCAGAAACACCACAGATCTTATGGCGCGCCCTGTCTGGCATCATTGATTTTTCTAATGTTCTTAATACTTGCTGCTGATGCTCGACCTCATCCATATCAATAAAATCGAGAATAATAATGCCGCCAAGATTACGAATTCTAAGTTGTCTCGCTATGGCCTGTGCAGCCTCTAAGTTTGTTTTGAAAATTGTTTCTTCTAAGTTTTTATGGCCAACAAAGCCACCGGTATTAACATCAACCGTTGTCATTGCTTCAGTCTGATCAAATATCAAATAACCACCTGATTTCAACGGTACTTTCCGCTCTAAGGCTTTCTTTATTTCATCTTCAACGCTGAACAAATCAAATAAGGGACTATCACCTTTATAGTGTTCTAAGCGAGAAGCACATTCTGGCATAAAACCTTCGGAAAACCTCATTGCTTTTTGATATGTTTCTCCAGAATCAATTCTAATTCGCTCAATATCATCAGAAAACAAGTCACGTAATGCGCGTAGAGAAAGTGGTAAATCTTCATGCAGAGGTTCACCACATTTAACCGATGACTTACGTTCTCCCAGCTTATCCCACAGGCGGTGTAAATAATTTAAATCTGCCAATAACTCGGCTTCACTCACACCTTCAGCAGCCGTTCGAAGAATATAGCCACCCGCATCTTTTTCTAACTGTGAAATTAGGCAAGACTTCAGTCTAGCTCGCTCTTCTTCACCATCAATTTTAAGTGAAACACCTATTCCCTGCGTTTCTGGCATATAAACTAAATAGCGTGAAGAAACAGATAATTGCGTTGTTAAGCGTGCACCTTTACTTCCTAGTGGATCTTTAATAACTTGCACAAGCACTTCCTGACCTTCACGTAAGAGTGAGGTAATGGGAGGCACTTCTGTTTTTTTCAAATCACCTGTTTGACCTTGGGGAATAGAAATATCAGAGGCATGAAGAAAAGCGGCACGAGCCAAACCAATTTCCACAAAAGCTGCCTGCATACCGGGTAAGACTCGGCAAACCTTGCCTTTATAGATATTGCCAACAATCCCTCGACATTCCGTTCGTTCGATAAAAACTTCTTGCAGAACACCATTATCAACAACAACAGCTCGCGTTTCAGTTGGCGTAACATTAATTAATATTTCACTACTCATTTATCCGTCCTGCGATTTGAGTTAATAATAGTCCAGTTTCCCTCAATGGTAAGCCCATAATACCCGAGTAACTGCCTTCTATTTGTTCTATAAACAAAGCAGCCAAGCCTTGCACGGCATAACCACCTGCTTTATCAACACCCTCTTTTGTCGACAAATACCAATCAATTTCATCGGCAGTTAATTTAGCAAATGTAACGGTGCTTGTATTCAATTCAAGCCATGTTTTTTCTGTTGTTACAATCGCCACAGCAGTCATCACTTGATGCTGTTGTCCTGAAAGTCGCTGTAACATCTCCCGTGCATGTTCATCATCACTCGGCTTACCTAAGACATCACCCGCTAATACAACTGATGTATCCGATCCTAATACAGGTTTATTATTACTGTGATTTAAACTATCCCAACCTGCTTGCGCTTTAGCAATCGCAACACGCTGAACATAATCTACAGCGGGTTCATTATCAAAACGACGTTCATCAACGTCAACAGATAACATAGAGAAATTGACGCCAATCTGAGTGAGAAGTTCACGTCTACGTGGTGAATTAGAGGCTAGATAGATTTGAGGAAACATCATGCGCGGTGATAAGGGTGGTTTTGTAAAACGGTCCAAGCACGGTATAACTGCTCAGACATTACAATACGTACTAAAGGGTGCGGTAAGGTTAACGCCGACAATGACCAACGCTGATTGGCACGTTGCAAACAGTCATCGGTTAAACCATCAGGCCCACCGACAATGAGTGATACATCACGACCATCAGACTGCCAGTTTTTGAGCTGACCGGCTAACTGCTCAGTGTTCCATGGCTTGCCTTTCACATCTAATGCAACAACATGATGATTGGCAGGAATCGCGGCTAAAATACGTTCACCTTCTTCACGCATCCATTGCTGGGGGCTTCCACTTTTCCCTCGCTTAGCAGGCATTATTTCATGTAACTGAAGGCTACATTCTCGCGGCATTCGCTTGGCGTATTCTTGATACCCCTCTGTCACCCATGATGGCATTTTTGTGCCAACAGCCAACAGGTTTAACTTCATTAGTCTTCTTCCGAAGCCTGTTCCGTATCTTCAGGTACACTCCACAATTTTTCTAAATTATAGGTAATACGCACTTGTGGCGTCATAATATGAACAATAACATCGATTAAATCGACCAATGCCCACTCACCTACATCTTCACCTTCAACCCCCATTGGTTGAATGCCTGCGGCTTTAGCTTGACTACTCACTTCATTTGCCAAGGCTTTTACTTGGCGGGTTGATTTACCCGTAGCGATAATCATATAGTCTGTGACATCAGTCATTTCGGTGACATCAATAATCTTAATATCTTCGGCTTTAATGTCTTCTAGTGCATCAATCACTAGTAATTGTAATTCTTTGGCCTTCATCGGGCGCTCCAGTCAATCATATAATTAGACTATTTTACCCTAAGCGGCTGAATTACGTTATATTTAAGTCAAACTTCTTTGATTGCAACATGATGTGTCTAAAATTAACTCTTGAACTCGATTAATAAAATCACTTTATCGCTCAGTTTTATAGTGCTATGTGTCTCTTTTTGGAACCGTAATACACTCATTGATGAGCTACCTATTGCAGCAGAAGTATTTGCAGAACCCATTCAATCTAAAGTACATAAAAAACCTTTCTCAACCGAATTTCACACGCTTAATTACCATATTGAACCCATTTACAATTATGATTTATACGGCCTCGTTGTGTCATTTCGGCACCATGATGGTAATCAAAGCTTACATAAACTTTGGGGAGATCATATTAATGTCGCTGATGTCTGCGTTGTTTGGAAGGAGTTTGCAGCAAGTCCTTATTTAAATAAAATGGACTTCTGGAATGGCCAATTTACTTGTATGGTTTCAGCACCTAATAATAAAATATGGGCTAACTTTAATGGCTCACAATTATCAAATAATCACTTAATCTCTGATAATGAGTTTATTCGCCAATCTATTCAAGATATAAAGGTAGGAGACCAAATCCATATTAAAGGTTGGCTATCAAACTATAGCAATGACAATGGTGGCACTCGCAGAACAAGTATCGTTAGAACGGATTCAGGCAATGGTGCGTGTGAAACCATTTTTGTTAATCAATTTGAAATCATCAAACCGTATGACAATCCTTGGCGCACAACAATGTATCTTTCCTTGCTTATATTTATTCTATCTTTAATTAATTATTTCAGAACGCCATATAAGCCTTACCGAAATAGGATCTAAAAACAGTACACGCTTACTTATCTGCTTGAGGTAACCATTCAGATGTTTTACCTGTCCAGTAATAGGCGGTTAAACCAATCCACTCTCGCCACGCAGGTTCTAATACTTCCAGATGTTCAAATAAATTAAAGTCCCACCGCCTAAATGAAGGGTGATTACTTCGGTAATCGACAGGGTAAGGAATAATATTAATCTTATTCTGGCGGGCAACACCCACTGCACGAGGCATATGAAAAGCCGAGGTGATAAGAAGGTATTGTCCTTGTTTATTAGGTAATAATGGTCTCATCAAAACAAAATTTTCATTGGTATTTCGTGACTGTGATTCAATAATAAGTCGTTGTTCTTCAACGCCCATATCTACAAGTAGAGAACGAGCAATCCCGCTCTCACTCCAAGAAAGCTTAGACTGCAACAGACCACTACCACCTGAAAATATAACGGGGACATTGGGGTACTGTTTCGCTAAAATAACGCCAGCTACAAACCGATCGCCACCATTACCTAGCTCAGTATTATTCCAGCTTATTGACTGCTTTAACTCCTCTCCCCCACCTAAAATAATAATGCCATCAATGGTCTGGGGAAGCTCACTAGGTTTGGAGAACCGTGTTTCTAAGGGGTGCATCAAATAATCGCTCACTGGGTAAGCAAGTAATACAAAGCTTAGTAAGGCTGTTGGTAGTAATATTTTCTTTGTAGCACTGATTTTATTGCGCAATAACTGCAATGTTCCCAGCACCATCAACAAGGTGATTACATTCGTGGGACTTAACAATCCCCATGCGAGCTTTGAAAGTATGAAAAATAGATTATCCATTTTTTATTAATGTGTCGGGTTAAAACCCGACCTACACCGACTCTTCATTTATATAAACCCAACATACCAATTATTTGAATAACAGCATCTGGTAATAAGAATTGAGGGTTTAAACCTTGAGAAATTTTTGCTCTGATATCTGTCGCTGATATCGCTAATTGAGTAACCTTCACAGGCCAAATTTTACCTGCTAACTTATTGCTCTCACCCTCAATGGCTAAATGTTGTTGATACCATCCTTCTATCTCGGTTGGTATTTCCGCGGTTTCATCAGGACGTTCCATCACCACAAGATGAGCTAAATCCAATAGTTCATCCCAACGGTGCCATGTTTGGATATAAGCAAAGGCATCTGTGCCCAACATCAGATACAAAGGACTTTCTGGAAACTCTTCTCGCAAACTCAATAATGTGTCAAAGGTATATGAGGGACCTTCTCGGTGAAGCTCTCTATCATCTACCACAAACTGAGCACTATTTTTTACTGCAAGGTGCAACATTGTTAAACGTTGTTCTGCTGTTGCTTGTGGCTGCTCTCGATGAGGAGGGTTAGCACTTGGAATGAGATGAATGCGCTCTAAATCAAGTTGCTCAAGTACATCAAGAGCAGGTCTTAAATGACCAAAATGAATAGGGTCAAATGTGCCGCCAAAGATTCCAATAGAGTCTGACATTCAGTTATTCTCGGATCTGTCCACTACCTAACACAATCCACTTTTGCGATGTGAGACCTTCTAATCCAACAGGGCCACGGGCATGAATTTTATCAGTAGAAATTCCGATCTCAGCACCTAAGCCATATTCAAAACCATCAGCAAATCGTGTTGATGCATTGACCATCACGGAACTAGAGTCGACTTCTGCTAAGAACCGTCGAGAGCGTGCATAATCTTCGGTCACAATTGTTTCGGTGTGCCCTGAACTATGCTGATGAATATGATCCATGGCATCATCAAGTCCATCAACAATACGGATTGATAAGATAGGCGCTAAATATTCAGTATCCCAATCTTCATCTGCTGCCGCAGTAATATCCGTTAAGATAATTTGGGTCAGCTCACAGCCTCGTAGCTCAACAGACTCTGCTGCATATCGCTGCTGTAAGCGAGGCAAAATGTCACCTGCAATGGCACTATCAACTAATAATGTTTCCATTGCATTACAGACACCATAACGATGACATTTAGCATTAAAGGCAATTTCTTCTGCCATCGCTAAATCAGCCGCACCATCAATATAGACATGGCAAATGCCATCAAGGTGTTTAATAACAGGTACACGTGCATCATTACTAATACGCTCAATTAAGTTTTTGCCACCACGAGGCACAATCACATCCACATACTCCGACATCGTGATTAACTCGCCGACTGCGGCACGATCGGTTGTTTCAACAACTTGAACAGCACTCGTTGGCAAGCCAGCCTGCTCTAATCCTCGATGAATACATGCCGCCACTGCTTTATTTGAGTTAATCGCTTCACTACCACCACGTAAAATGGTGGCATTACCTGATTTCAAACATAAACCTGCTGCATCTGCTGTTACATTGGGACGAGATTCGTAGATAATGCCAATCACACCTAAAGGCACACGCATTTGACCTAATTGGATGCCAGAAGGACGGTAGTTCATATTGCTGATTTCACCGACAGGATCAGGTAAAGCTGCAATTTGTTCTAGGCCTTCAGCCATGCCTTCAATACGTTCACCTGTTAATGATAAACGGTCAAGCAGTGCCGCATCTAGGCCCTTTTCTTTACCCGCAATCATATCTAACTCATTTTGCTGCTTGAGTATTTTAACTGAACATCTAATCTCACTCGCAATCGCTAATAGCGCTTTATTTTTTGTCTTGGTACCAGCACGAGATAATGCTCGACTTGCTGTTCTCGCCTGCTGACCTAAGGCTTGCATATAGTTTTTAATATCCAATGCCACTCTCCTAATTCTGACTAATGACGTTAATGCCTGCTACTTGCAAACATAATGTTTCTAATAATGTCCATGGGCAACGTTTTACAGCCCCCTTTGCAGCTTGGTCTATCTGTGCCATTTGCTGCAAGAAAGCTTGCCATTGTGATCGCTCATGTCGGCCTAATGCCTGTCGCATCATGGGCCGACTTTTTTCCCATATTGGTGGTTTTTGTGATGAAAAAACCTGCTCTATTCGTGCTCCATTATCCAATTGCACAGCCATATCAACCATGCGGTGTAATGACCACGATACCGCAGAAAAGACAGCGAGAATATCTAAACCTTCAGCGCGTAAGCGGCTAATCATTCGAGGTATCTTACTCGTTTGTCCAGATAGTACGGTATCCATTAAGCCGAACGCCTCAAAACGGGCATTGTCAGCAACAGAATCTAATACCGTTTGCTCATCGACATCACCATTAGGGCAAAGCAATTGTAATTTATCAATTTCTTGAGCGGCTGCAAATAGATTACCTTCAACACGTTCCGCTATAAGTTCAAACACCTGCTGATTTGCTCGTAAACCACGCTGCTGCATCCGCTGTGAAATCCAGCGGGGTAAATTTGCTAAATCAACAGGCCAAATAGGAATCATTGCCCCAATTCTATCTAGTTCAGTAAACCACTTACTTTTTTGTGAACGTGTATCAATCTTGCCGCTAATGATTAATAGTGTTGTATCTATTGGTGGGTTTTCAACATAACGTCGTAACGCCTCGCCCCCTTCTTTACCGGGAGCGCCTGAAGGAAGACGGATCTCTATCAACCGTTGGCTTGAGAACAAAGACATTGTTTGTTCTTGCCATTGTAAGTCCGACCAATTAAATCGACCTTCGACATGCCATACTTGTCGATCATCCGCCCCCATTTGGCGGGCGCGTTGGCGAACCAAATCTCCGGCCTCTTCCACCAGCATTTGTTCATCACCAAATATAACGTAAATCGGTAATAGATTTTGTTGCAAATGCCCTGCTAATTGTTCAGCTTTAAGCCGCATAAGGTATTATTTCAATGCAGATAAACGTCGTAAAATACTTTGTACTAACTGTTGATTTACTTGCTCACGTAATAAGCGTTCTTCATCATCTTTACCGAGTACTTGGTCTTGATCAAATTGATAATCACGTTGAGCTTCAACTTTTTGAACGTCACTGATTAACTGCCCATTTCCATCACTTACTTTGAATGAAACCCAACCATGTAAACCATACTCACTTACTTTTGCATCAGAACCAACCGATAGGACGCGTCGTTCAAATTTATTTTCTAAGACAGTCAATACGGCACTACCTTCTTGGTAATTATTAACGACCGTAACATCATTACGCATCAAACCACGCTTAAGCTCAAGTCCAAAGCCTTGTTGTAAGTTAACACCTTGTACATACATTGTTTTTAAACTATCAGGTAATGTTGCCGAACCACGCAAGTGGAAACCACAGCCTGCTAATGCTAGAAATAAAAAACTAATCAGTACATTTGATAAAGCACGGTTCATAACAACTTTTCCTTAACCAGCGACAACAATATTAATTAAACGACCAGGGACAACAATCACTTTACGGATTTCTTTACCTTCAGTAAATTTTTGAACATGTTCATCTTCCAACGCTAATGCTTCTATGGCATCTTTGGCAGTATCAGCAGCAACAGAAATCTTAGATCGTAGCTTACCATTGACTTGCACCATCAGTTCAACTTTCTCTTGAACTAAGGCTGACTCATCAATTTCTGGCCATGCAACGCTGACAATCGCTTCATCATGACCTAATACTTTCCATAGCTCATGGCTGATGTGAGGTGTGATTGGCGATAGCATTAGAATTGTTGTTTCTAATGCTTCTTGTATCACCGCACGCGCTTGTTCGCTTGTATCTTTCACCTTCGACACTGCATTCATTAATTCCATAATGGCAGCAATCGCAGTATTAAACGTATGACGACGACCAATATCATCACTCACTTTAGTCAATGTTTGGTAAGTCTGGCGACGTAAGCCTTTTAAATCATCATTTAGACTTTCAGCATCTAAACTCACCACATCACCTAACTCGACATGATCTTGAACTGTTTTCCATAAACGTTTTAAGAAACGACTCGAACCTTCCACCGCTTTATCTGACCACTCTAATGATTGCTCTGGTGGCGCGGCAAACATGGTAAATAAACGTGCAGTATCGGCACCGTATTGATCAATTAAGGCTTGTGGATCAACAGTATTACCTTTTGACTTCGACATTTTAATGCCGTCTTTTAATACCATGCCTTGTGTAAGTAAATTCTTAAATGGTTCATCACCTGACACTAAACCTTCATCACGCATTAATTTGTGGAAGAAGCGCGCATAGAGCAAATGCAATACTGCATGTTCAATACCACCGATATATTGGTCTACTGGCAACCAATGATCAGCACGCTCATCTAACATTGCCTCTTCATTATCAGGGCAAGTGAAACGAGCGTAATACCATGAAGATTCAAAAAAGGTATCAAAGGTATCAGTTTCACGAATTGAATCTTTGCCACATTCTGGACAGGCACATTCATAAAACTCAGGCATTGATTTAATTGGCGAGCCGCTACCATCAACAATCACTTCTTCAGGTAATTGAACAGGCAAATCTGCTTCGGGAACAGGAACTGCGCCACAATCAGGACAGTTGATAATTGGAATAGGTGTACCCCAATAACGCTGGCGAGAAATTCCCCAGTCACGTAGACGGTAATTAACCTGCTTTTCGCCTTTGTCTTTCTCTACTAAAAAGTTAGCAATAGCACCAAATGATTCAGCAGATGTTAAACCATCAAACTGCTGTGAATTAACTAAACGACCTTTATCTGTAAAGGCAGCTTTATCTAGATCACAGTCCGCATCATCCGTAGGCTCAATTACTTGATTAATCGCTAAATCATATTTTTTAGCAAACTCATAATCACGCTGGTCATGAGCAGGAACAGACATAACAGCTCCTGTACCGTAGCCCATTAATACAAAATTGGCAGCCCAGACAGGGACTACTTCGCCTGTTACAGGATGAATAGCAGTTAAACCAGTGGCAACACCTTTTTTCTCAGCTGTTTCCATTGCTTCTTCAGATGTTTCCATCATTCGACATTCATCAATGAACGTCTGTAACTCTAGATTAGATTCAGCCGCTTTTAATGCTAAAGGATGTTCAGCGGCAACAGCCAGATAACTCACGCCCATCAACGTATCAGGACGAGTTGTATAAACATCTAAAACATCATCACTATCACTAATGCCAAATTGAATTTGTAGACCTTCAGAGCGACCAATCCAATTGGCTTGCATAGTACGAACTTGTTCTGGCCAGCCATCTAACTGATCTAAATCATCAAGTAATTGCTCAGCATAATCGGTGATCTTCATAAACCATTGTGGAATCTCACGCTTCTCAACTTGAGAATCACAACGCCAGCAACAACCATCAATAACTTGCTCATTCGCAAGCACAGTCTCATCAACAGGACACCAGTTTACTGCTGATGTTTTTTTATACACTAAGCCCTTTTTGAATAGGCGGGTAAATAACCACTGTTCCCAACGATAGTATTGCGGCGTACACGTAGCAAGCTCACGATCCCAATCATAGCCTAGACCTAAACGTTTTAATTGATCTCGCATATAATCAATATTGTCATACGTCCATGCCGCAGGTGGGACTTTATTTTTAATTGCAGCATTTTCAGCCGGCAAGCCAAATGCATCCCAGCCCATTGGTTGCAATACATTTTTACCCTGCATACGTTGGTAGCGAGAAATCACATCACCAATTGTATAATTACGCACATGACCCATATGCAACTGACCACTTGGGTATGGAAACATCGCTAAACAGTAGTATTTTTCTCGGGTGGAATCTTCCACTGCACGGAATGTCTTTTTCTCTTCCCACAGTTGCTGTGCAGATGCTTCTATCTCGGCTGGATTATATTCTTGTTGCATGGATATCTTTGAAAATGAACTTAAAGCGTATAAGGATACCGTACCCTGCACATCGCTAAAAGAAAATGGATGAATAAAATTGCAACTATGGCATTATTATTCGTGTCACTATAACTTCTCTGTTAATAACAACTAATAAGAACAACAATTATGCGCCTAATCTTTATTCTTTTAGCTTTATCCACTCTCGCGAGTTGTGCCAACCGAATTTACGGGATTTCTGAAGAACAATGGGCAACACTGTCATCTTCTGAGCGTGAGCAAATGATAGCGCATCATCAAGAAATGGAAGTTTTACGTGAACAACGCCGTATCGAAGAAGCTAAGATTACCGTCGAACAAGAGAAACAAACCTTGCTAGAAATGGAATCTCGCCAAGCTCATGTCGAACAAATCTATGCTCAAGAACCTAATATTCAAGGCGATTTATTACGCGTCACTATTCGTAGTGGAGAGCTTTATATGCATGGCAAACACCGTTCATACCGCCCCGTGTCATTCCGAATTGCCGATGGTGAACAAAAAGTAATCACTTTCCACCACTCACAAAAGCGCCATTATCAAATCGATGTTGCTGTCGAATATTACAATGGTGTTTTATCATTTGATTATGAGCGAAATAATCGTTATGACTACCGTTATGATCTCGCTTATGAACCTGCATGGCGCCATGGTAAATATTATAAAAATATAACATTGAATAAACACTCACATTCGCAAGCTAGAAATATTGAAATTATTGTCGAAATAGCATCGCAACACCACAGGTATGATTAGCTTAATACGTAGCTATTTACTTTCCTTCTCATGCTTGTTCAATAACGGCACCATAATAGGTGCTTGAACAAACAGTGTGAAAAGAACAACACCAAAGGCGATAGACTGTACTGTCCACCAATAATCTAGCTCAAAAGGCAATGATAATGCTAAGGCTAGCGTTACTGCGCCACGCAAACCTCCGACAAACATAAGCCGTTGTTCTCCCAGCCTTATAGGTTTAAAACTGGGGATAAATGAAAGTGTTTTAGCCCCGCCAAAGATACCGATAGCTCGAGCAATTAATATCGCTACAATACCAATTAACATCGCTAACCAATTATCGCTAAACATGCCTAAAGTAATGGTTACACCCATTAATAAGAACATTAATGACTCTGCCACATAGACGTTAAAGGTCCAAAAATCATCGACAAAGCTACTCTTCTCATGATCTTGAAAATCATGATGTATTACTCTGCCTAATATCATTCCTGCTACCAAAACGGACATAACACCAGACACATTTAACCACTGTTGTGCCACTAGATAAGAGATATAGGCCGCAATTAAAGTGACGATAGCTTGCTGTACAAAGTCTTGTAGTAAACGAGATAAAAATAGAAAACCAAAGCCAATAAATAGACCCACAATACACCCACCAAAGAATACGACTAAGAACCGTAAACTAGCATCCATAAAAGAAATATCTTCCATCGGATGTTGGGCAATATAAAGAAAGATACTGAATGTCACGATAGCGGTGGCATCATTAAACAATGCTTCACCTTCTATTAAGATACAAAGTCGATCAGGCACGCCTGCCTTACGCATTATTTCTAATACCGCAGCAGGATCAGTTGCCGCCAATAATGAACCTGTTAATAATGCAGCGATCCATGGAAACCCGGTTGGATGCCCAATACCATAATAAATCATTACTGCTGCGATAGCGGTTGAAAACAGCATAACGGGAATGGCAAAGAATAAAATAGCCATTAGGTTTTTGAATAACTGCTGTGCATTAATTTTGAAGGCGGCTTCAAATATGAGCAGAGGCAAAAAGACAAATAGTATTAAGTCATGAAAAGAGTCATAACGAATACCAGTATCAATATCTAGGCTAACTAGGATTTCACTTCCTACAAACCCTGTTACAACCAATAATCCTGCGAATGGGATATGGAATTTTTCAGCAACTGGCTTCAGTAATAAGGCCAGTAATAACATCATTGCTAATAATATTAAGCCCGTACTGATCGCCATGATTTACTCCTTGATTTTCTCAAGTTCGGGGAATATTTCATCCATCCCCTTGGTTAAACCATTTCCCATAACAATTCGAGCATGGGTCCGATTTAATGCACGTGGGTTTTTCACGCCACATGAATGAGCAATGATTCCGACCTCTCTCACCATATTATTAGCATAGCTCGCGACACGTACAGATTTAGTCTGAGGATGTAGCCCTTTTTGAAGCTTAAGATCATGTGTTGTAATCCCTGTAGGGCAGGTGTTTTTATTACATTGAAGCGCTTGAATACAGCCTAGTGCAAACATAAAACCTCGCGCACTAGTAATAAAATCAGCCCCCGCACACAATGCCCAAGCAACGGCGCCGGGTGTAACAAGCTTTCCTGATGCAACGACCTTAACGCGATCTCGCAAGTTGTATTGGCCTAGTTTATCAACAAGAATCGGTAAGCTTTCACGTAACGACATGCCTACGGAATCTATTAAGGGCATTGGTGCAGCTCCGGTACCACCTTCTGCACCATCAAGCGTAATAAAGTCTGGCGCACATTCTATGCCTCTTGCGACAATAGTACTTAGTAGTTCATCAATTTGCCCGGGTGAGCCTACGACCATTTTAAATCCAGTGGGCTTTCCAGTGACTTTTCTAACACGATTAATCATGTCTATTAAGTCATCGAAACTATTAATATCAGGATGTCGGTTTGGACTGTAGGCATCCTTACCCACTTCAACCCCTCGAATTTCTGCAATTTCTTCCGTTACCTTTTCACCCGGCAAGATACCTCCTTTACCCGGCTTAGCACCTTGACTCATTTTAATTTCAAACATCTTAACTTGAGAATGAGCAGCCATTTCAAGTAGTTTGTCATCATCTAGCACACCATTAAGATCGCTGACACCATTCTTAGCTGTACCTATTTGAAAGACAATATCTGCACCACCTTCAAGATGATATTGAGACAAGCCCCCTTCCCCCGTATTCATCCAACACCCTGCTGATTTAGCACCCGCCGATAAGGCAAGTACAGCTGGCTTTGATAAAGCACCATAGCTCATACCCGAGATGTTAATAATTGATGCCGTTGTATATGGATGCTTGCACTCCGAACCAATGATTACGGGCTTGGGCGGTACAGCATCTTGACCCAGTGTCGGGAAGGCGCAGTTAACAAATAAAACACGACCAGCACCATTAATATTGTCTGTTGAACCAAACGCAACAGTACTGTCTACATTTTTTGCCGCTCGATATACCCAAGATCGTTGGGCGCGGTTAAATGGATATTCTTCGCGATCCATGGCAAAGAAATACTGACGAAAGAACTCACCGACATGTTCAAATAAATAGCGGAAACGACCAATGACAGGATAATTCCGGCGAATTGTTTGTTGAGTTTGAGTAACATCAATGACATAGGTCACAACAATCCACAGAACAAGGAAGCCAATCGCAAATATAAATAATGCTGCCATGACCTGCATGGTAGCCATTACAAATTCAGCAAATTCAACTGACAATTTATTCATACTCTTCAATCCTTTATCCAGAAAACTGATTAGTAGATAGCAATGCTACTTCAAATTTAGCACTATTTTCACTTTAAGAACAATGTATAGGCAGGGTTATCTGTTTCTTGCCAATAGTTATAACCCAACTCATCTAAGAAGTGATGAAAATCATCTTGTTCACCATTACTTACTTGAACACCAACTAACACACGGCCATAGGCAGCACCATGATTACGGTAATGGAATAAACTAATATTCCAGCGCTGACCCATTCGCGTTAAAAACCGCAATAAAGCACCAGGACGCTCGGGGAATTCAAAACGATATAAACGTTCATCTTCAACTTGAGGTGCATGTCCTCCAACCATATAACGAATATGTAACTTCGCCATTTCATTATCACTAAAATCAGTCCATTGGTAACCTTCTTCATCAAGACTTGCAAAGAGTGCCTGCCGCTCTTCATCACCACCACTAATTCTTAGCCCAACAAAAACGTGTGCATTCGTACTATCTGCATAACGGTAGTTAAATTCTGTAATACCTCGATCAGATAAGGTTTGGCAGAACTGTTGAAAGCTACCCGGCTTTTCATCAATCGTTGTTGAAAAGAGTACTTCTCGTCGCTCACCCAGCTCTGCTCGTTCAGCAACATGGCGTAGTCGATCAAAGTTAATATTGGCACCACTATCGATCACAATCAGCTCTTTGTCACTCAGGTTTTCACGAGCAATATATTTTTTCGCGCCTGCCACCGCTAGTGCGCCTGATGGCTCGGCTATAGAACGAGTATCATCAAAGATATCCATGATTGCTGCGCAGAGTTCATCACTATCAACCGTGATAACTTCATCGACTGTTTCTTTAGCAATTCTGAAAGGTTCTTCACCAATTTGTCGTACGGCTGTGCCGTCTGCAAACAAGCCTACCTGTTCAAGCACAATACGTTCATCTTGCTCTAATGCTTCTTTTAAGCATGCGGCATCTGTTGGTTCAACACCTATCACTTTAATTTCTGGCCAAAAAGCTTTGATATAAGCCGCCACTCCGGCAATTAAACCTCCACCACCAACAGGGACAAAAACGGCGTAGATCGGATCAGGATGTTGTCGCAATATTTCCATCGCAATCGTACCTTGACCAGCGATCACTTCAGGATCGTCATAAGGATGGATGAATGTACGTCCTTGTTGCTTGGCAATCTCTAAGGCATAACTACACGCATCATCATAACTATTACCATGCAGAGCGATTTCAGCACCAAAGGCTTTTACCGCCTCAACTTTAATTGCAGGTGTTGTCTTAGGCATAACAATTAATGCCGATATAGCCATTTTCTTAGCTGACAGCGCAACACCTTGTGCATGATTACCCGCAGATGCTGCAACAACACCTTGTTTCCGTTCACTCTCGGTAAGGTGGGTCATTCGGTTATAAGCACCGCGTAACTTAAATGAAAAGACAGGTTGTAAGTCTTCACGCTTTAACCAAAGTGCATTATGTAAGCGATTTGATAGCCTCGGCATAGCATCAAGTGGTGTCTCGATTGCCACGTCATATACCCGCGCTTTTAATATTCTTTCTACGTATTCAGTTAGCATGACCGCCCTGTTTCTTTCACTCTAATAAGCAATATAGTGCTTACGTTACCATTGCAGGTCATTTATCTCTATAATTACTGCGATTAATTAATACTACTTACATATAGAAGGATGAAGCGATGACTGCTGATGAAATGAAAAAACAAGCCGCCTATGCCGCACTAGAGCATATTGATACTGACGGTATTGTAGGTGTTGGAACAGGTTCAACCGTAAACCACTTTATTGATGCATTGGCTACAATTAAAGGCCAAATTAAAGGTGCAGTTTCAAGCTCGATCGTTTCAACTAAGCGCTTAGAAGAACATGGAATTCCTGTTTTTGACCTAAACTCTGCTGGTCAAATTGCCGTGTATGTTGATGGTGCAGATGAAGCAAACCATTTTTTACAACTCATCAAAGGTGGTGGTGGTGCATTAACACGTGAAAAAATCATTGCTGCTGCAAGTGATAAATTTGTATGTATTGCTGATGAAAGCAAATTAGTCGATGTTTTAGGTAAATTCCCACTACCTGTTGAAGTTGTGCCAATGTCGCGCAGTTACGTTGCACGTGAAATTGTAAAAATGGGTGGTCAACCTGTTTACCGCGAAGGTTTTATCACAGATAACAGTAACGTTATTCTTGATGTTCATGGCTGGGATATTATGGAAGCTATCTCATTAGAAAAAGAACTTAACAATATTGTTGGTGTTGTTACTAACGGTTTATTTGCTATGCGCCCTGCTGATGTTTTATTACTTGGTAGTGAAAGCGGTACAAAAACTGTTTACGCAAAATAAACTGCTTTTGTTTATCCCCTTCGTTCTGAAGGGGATGGCAATACACTAAAAGATTCCTATAATCATGTTCAAACCCTTAAGTGTCTTTATCGGGCTACGTTATACCCGAGCAAAGCGCAGAAACCACTTTATTTCATTTATATCTCTCACCTCCATGCTGGGTGTTGCACTTGGTGTTGCAGCCTTAATTGTTGTGCTGTCTGTTATGAATGGCTTTGAAAAAGAGTTGCGTGAACGTATTTTAGGCATGACATCTCATGCTTTTATTACTGGGGCAGACAGCACCCTTAGAGATTGGCAAAGCCTACAAAAGATGATTGAAGGCGCTGAACACCTCGTTGACTCAGCCCCCTTTGTTGAAGGCCAGGCAATGCTTAGTCAAGGTAGTCGGGTTCGAGGCAGTTTGATTCGTGGTGTAGACCCTGACCTTGAAGGCCGTGTATCCACGATTGCTGACAAAGTTATTCAAGGGCAATTTGATGCCCTTCAACCCGGTAGCTTCGGTGTTATTCTCGGTAAAGACCTAGCTATTGCCATGGGTGTGGCGACTGGCGATAAGATTACCTTAATCACACCTCATGTCACACCTACACCTGCCGGTGTTATGCCAAGACTAAAACGGCTCAATGTTGTGGGTATCTTTGAAATTGGCATGTATGAATATGATAGCGCGCTTGCAATCATGAATATTGAAGATTCAGCCAAACTATTCCGTATCCCTAATAGGGTGACAGGGTTACGTCTAAAACTAGATGATATTTATCAAGCTCCGCGTATCACCGCTGATTTATTGGCGACATTACCAGCCAGTTACCGTGCCGCTGATTGGACTTATCAACACGCCAATTTTTTCCGTGCATTGAAAACTGAAAAAACAGTGATGTTTGTCATTCTTCTACTTATTGTGGCTGTTGCAGCCTTTAATATTGTCTCAACCTTAATCATGATGGTGACAGATAAACAAGCTGATATCGCGATATTAAGAACTTTAGGTATGACACCCCAAAACATCATGACAATATTTATGGTACAAGGCACTTTAATTGGCATTTTGGGCACTTTAATTGGCATCGGTGGTGGCGTTGCTTTAGCACTTAATGTTGAAACAATTATCGCTAATTTAGAGCAGGTTCTTGGTTACCAATTCTTGCCGGCTGATGTCTATTACATTAGTAGTTTACCATCGGATTTACAATGGGACGATGTAACAGTAATTGGCATTACAGCTTTTGCATTATCATTACTCTCCACCATTTATCCATCATGGCGTGCATCTAAAATTCGTCCAGCTGAGGCATTGCGTTATGACTGATAAACCTATTATCCAATGTCAGCATTTAGCCAAACATTTCTCTGATGGTAATTTAGAAACGAGTGTACTCACAGATATTAACCTCAGTGTTAATAAAGGTGATCGTCTCGCCATTGTCGGAAGTTCAGGTTCAGGAAAAAGCACCCTATTACACCTGCTTGGTGGTTTAGATGAACCCAGTAACGGTGCGGTTAAAATTCATGGGCAGGATATTAATCATTTATCGGTTAATGCATTAAGTAAATTACGTAACCAGAGTTTAGGTTTTGTCTATCAGTTTCATCATTTATTACCAGAATTTACTGCTTTAGAAAATGTAGCTATTCCATTAATTATTGGTGGCACTCAGCCAAAACTTGCACAACAACAAGCAGAAGCGTTATTAAAGAAAGTTGGTCTAGGCCATCGCCTCATTCATAAACCCAGTGAGTTATCAGGTGGTGAACGTCAACGTGCGGCATTAGCACGTGCCTTAATCACACAACCTGATTGTTTATTGGCAGATGAACCTACAGGTAACCTTGATCATCGTACCGCACAAGCTATATTTGATTTAATTCTTGAACTGAATGAGTCATTAGGTACTGCATTAATTATTGTTACTCATGATACGGACTTAGCATCTCAAATGGATCGGGTATTAACTCTAATCGATGGTAAGTTAACAGCTACAGACTAGCTTATTACAGCAAGTAATAAGCTATCCAGCCCATTTTTTATGTAACATTTTAGTCAAAACTTTGTCTATCCAGTATGGGCATACATTGTCTTCTATAATAATTAGGAGAAAGCAATATGACTAAGCTATACATAAGCATATTCTCAGTTTTTCTATTATCCAATCCTATTTTGGTGCTCTCTGCGCCTCCTGTAACAGAAATTAATTCAGTTCCTAGGGCTGTACTTGAAATAACGGCGAAGAACTATCAGCCACAGACTGATGATAAAATAGAAACGCCTTCCATACCTTATACTCACGAAAGTGAAAAAAACAACTCTCTATATCGTGCAACACTGGCAATACAAGGGGTCACTGTGAACTTACGTTTAAATTCGGCAAGTGATGTCAGTTATTCGCGTTATACAAATACGAGTGAAAAGAATAACTCACTCTATCGGGGTGCAATGGAAAAATAACAAGGTTAAGGTCTAGCCTATCAAGGGAAGTAGGCTTGCCCTTTGATTTTCTGGCCGATATTAACGTTAGACTTACTATTTCAAAAGTTAAGAGTTCTTCTGCCTATTTTTTTCTTGTCTGCGGTTCCAGTTACGAATTACCATTCTTCGCCACACAAACCGAACCAAAAAGATTCCTAGTAATGAGGCAATAGCACCACACACCACACTACCTAACAAAAAGGGTTGCCAGATCGTTAAGAACTCATGAGTAAACCATTCCCATGTCATCGTGAAACTATGTTGCTCAACAGGAATTTGTAATAACCATGCACCGACTTTATAGGTAAAGAAATACATGGGGGCAATGGTTAATGGGTTAGAAACCCATACCGCCATCACTGAAATAGGCAAATTTACGCGAATAAAGATGGCTAATGCTGCCGCAACAAACATTTGCCCTAAAATAGGCATAAAACCGATAAACAACCCTAATGCTAGTCCGCCCGCAACTGATCGGCGGTTTAAATGCCACAGCTTAGGCTCTGTCAATCGTTCGCCAAACTTTTGTAGATGCGGATGTTCGCACATCGTTTTATGATCTGGCATGATACGTTTAAGGAATTTACGAGGCATTTTGTCTTATAAAAGCTTTTAGTTGGCCGTTAATTACATTTAATTATAAGGGATATATGATTAAAACTGCCATATCATTTGCGCTGGCATGTGCATTATTTTTACAGCTTTCATTTCAACCCTCCCTGCATTGGTTGTGGTTATCGCTACCTGCCTGTTTTTTATTGCAATTCAAACACCTTCGTTACATAGCTGTATTTATCTTTGGTGGATTATGGACATTATTTAATACTCACTTAATTCTTAATGACCGCCTTAAAACCGAAATAGCGGGAAAAGATATTGTAATTAATGGCATTATCTCCAGTGTTCCTGAACAACATCTGCGACGGCTACGATTTGAATTTGAACCTGAAAGCGTTACCGAGTATCCACTGCCAAATAAAATACGTCTCAATTGGTATCATCCTCTTCCTAAGCATTTTCAGGCTGGTGAGAAGTGGCAATTAAAAGTTAGATTAAAACCCGCTCGCGGCATGATGAACCCAGGCTCCTTTGATTACGAAGGCTGGCTATTTCAACAAGGAATTGGTGCTACGGGTTATGTTCGTTCTTCTGTTGATAACCACCGTATAACACTCGCGCCATCCTATTCAATTAATACATTAAGGCAGTCATTAAATAAAAAAGTTGAAGCTCTTTTACCCAACAGCCCCAATATTGGTCTTATTCAAGGGTTAACAACAGGAACACGTCATAATATTGAGCAAAACCAATGGCAGGTTTTAAGATTGTCAGGAACAAATCATTTATTGGCTATCTCAGGTCTACACATTGGTTTAGCCGCTACTATTGGCTTCTTTCTATTTCGTTTTTTATGGTCGTTACGTGCCAATAACTTACTATTTCTAACAGCAAATGAAATCGGTTCACTGGGCGGGTTTTTATTTGCTTTGTTTTATGCAGGCCTTGCAGGCTTTTCCATTCCCACTCAACGCGCGTTAATCATGGTTGCAACGGTTATGCTTGCTATCATTATTCGCAGACCAATCCTTGGTAGTCATATTCTCGCTATCAGCTTAGTATTGGTATTAGTATTTGATCCATTATCTGTCTTATCTGCTGGCTTTTGGCTATCATTTTCTGCCGTAGCGATTATATTGTTTGTGAGTCAAAACCGTTACCCCTCCCTCAAATGGCAATGGGCTAAAACTCATGTTCTGATCGCCTTTGGGCTTAGCCCATTACTGCTGCTATTTTTCATGGAAACTTCTATTGTTGCACCTATCGCAAATATTATCGCAATTCCATTTATCAGTATTCTTGTCGTTCCTTTATTATTACTCGCAAGTATATGCTTATGGCTCTGGCCACCCTTTGGTGAGTTTTTACTTCATTTAGTCGATCGTTTATTAAGTCTCGGCTGGCCATTTCTCGATACATTAGCTTCATTCCAGTTTTCACATTGGCAAAGTTTCCCTATACCCTTTTATTACTGGATCTCCATTATTACTGGCTGTTTATTACTACTCACCCCTCGATACTTTCCTGCTAAATGGTTGGGGATCATAGGCTTTCTGCCATTATTACTGTGGACGGCTGATAAACCTAATCGAGGTGAGTTTTGGTTTACGTTACTTGATGTAGGGCAAGGACTTTCTGCTGTTGTGCAAACTCATAACCATACACTTGTCTTTGATACAGGGCCTAAGTTCAGTGATAGCTTTAATACAGGTACCGCTATTGTTAAGCCCTTTCTCCAATCACAACATATTTCCCACATTGATACACTGATTATCAGTCATGGTGACAATGATCATATTGGCGGTGCACTCCCACTTATTAATGACGTAAAAACAGCTCGTATTCTTAGTAGCGTTCCCTCTCTACTTCCTAATGCTAGCGCTTGCTACTCAGACCAAGAGTGGCAATGGGATGGGGTATTATTTTCAATTATTCACCCAGCACTGACGGATCAAGGTAGTGAAAATAACCTCTCATGTGTGTTAAGAATATCTAATTCTGCTGGAAGCGTTTTGTTAACAGGTGATATTGAAAAAGAATCTGAGGCATTATTAATTCAGCGATATAAATCAAACTTACAGTCAACACTTCTTATTGCACCTCACCATGGTAGTAAAACATCGTCATCACTGGCTTTTGTTAATGCTGTTTCACCTCAATTGACGCTCTTTCCCACCGGTTACCGTAATCGCTATCATTTTCCTCATGACCTTGTTTCTAAACGATATAGTCAAAAAGGTATCACCCTGTTAAATAGCGCTGAACAGGGTGCCATTCAGTTTAAATTCTCTACCAACGCCATCTCAAAACCGAAGCAATGGCGACAATCAAATCATAAAATGTGGACAATGGAATAATATGCCGATGTCACTCCACTCTGCTCGTTTCAACCCATCGTAGAAGCACTTGAGCCATGCAAATTGAAGTGATATGCGTATAAGCCTATTCTAAGGTTCATGAATGACCTGTTTTCACGTATCATTGTGCTAAATTTACTTGTTAACGAGATAAGACATTATGTTGGAATTTTTTAAAGCGGGTGGTTTACTTATGTGGCCCCTGTTTATATGTTCAGGGGTTGCGATTGCCATTATTGCTGAACGTTTTTGGAGCTTACAAAGTAAACGTATTTCTCCTCCAGAATTAATTACACATATTTGGCAATGGCTGAAAAGTAATCAGGTGGATAATAATCGCATTGGTGCATTACAGCGTAATTCTCCTCTTGGTCAAATTCTAGCAGCGGGTTTGGCTAACCGTGATTCTTCTCGTGAAATCACCAAAGAAAGCATTGAAGATGTAGGTCGACATGTCACTTTATCACTAGAACAAAACCTAAACACACTCGGGACAATCGCAGCCATTACGCCATTATTAGGCCTACTCGGTACTGTTATAGGTATGATCAAAGTTTTTGCAGTTATCACAACGGAAGGTGTAGGTAACCCAGAAACATTAGCAGGTGGTATCTCTGAAGCATTAATTACCACTGCAATGGGACTAGTTGTCGCCATTCCAAGTCTTATCTTTTACCGCTATTTTCGAGGAAAAGTTAACCTCCTAGTTGTCGATATGGAAGAAAAGGCAATGAAGTTAGTAGAAATCTTGCATGGTGAACGTGAGTTTGATGCTGATAAGGGTATCCAATGAAACTATCAGCAGGAAACCTAGAGGAGCCGGATGTAAACCTGACACCCATGATCGATGTCGTGTTTTTACTACTACTATTTTTCATGGTATCAACCAGCTTTATTCGTGAAAGCTCTCTCAAAGTAGATCTGCCTCAAGCAACAGGACAGGCCTTGCCTGATCAGGAAAAATCAATTGATATCCTCATTAATGCTGATGGACACTTTATTGTTAATGAAGTGACATTAGAAAACCCGAGTATTGAGCAATTATCAGCACACTTGAAGCAAGCTGTCGGTGAAAATGAAGATCCTCACATAATTATTAGTGCAGATGCTAACGCCGAATATCAGAATATTGTTACTGCTATGGATACAGCACAACAGTTAGGTTATAGCCGATTAACACTTGCAACCCGCCAAACAACAAAAGACACTCAATGACCTCAGAATCTGAAGCTATCAACTCTAGACTCATCTATAAACGCTTATTAAACTATGTAAAACCCTATTGGAAAGAGTTTATTGCTGCCATTATTGCAATGATGGTTTTTGCCAGTACAGAAACAGGGTTGGCAGCACTGATGAAACCTTTAATGGATGGCAGTTTTGTTGAGAGAGATCCTGCTACGATTAAACTTATTCCTCTATTGCTGATTGGTTTATTTTTAATTCGTGGTGTTGCCAATTTTTTTACTTCTTATGGTTTGGGTTGGATCGCTCGTAATGTCATAAAAAACCTACGTGCTGAGATGTTTGATAGATTATTAGTCTTACCTGCAACATTCTTCGATAATAGTACTTCTGGTCAACTTATGTCGAAGCTACTCTATGATGTTGAACAAGTTGCAAATGCATCAACGGATGCTGTATTGACCGTCATTCGTGACAGCCTAATTATTATTGGGCTTCTAGCGTGGATGATCTACCTCAACGGTACATTAGCACTCATCATCTTCCTGACCATTCCTCTTATCGCTATTTTAGTTTTTAAGATCAGTAGTCGCTTTCGAGTAATTAGTAAAAACATTCAAGATTCGATGGGGGATGTAAGCCACATTACTAGTGAAATGGTTGAGGGGCACCGTGAAGTCAAAACCTTTGGCAGCCACCACTATGAGAGTGAGCGTTTCAAGAAAGCAAACCAGTATAACCGTCGCCAAAGCATGAGAATGGTGGCCACAGAAGCCATTAGCCAACCGATTATTCAACTCATTACTGTACTGGGTTTGTCTGGCGTTATTTATCTTGCCACATTACCTGAGATGCTTGAAGAGATTAGCGTTGGTAGCTTTATTTCTTTCATCACTGCCATGTTCATGATTCTGACCCCGCTTAAAAGATTAACAAAAATAAACTCTAAGCTTCAGCGTGGTATTGCTGCTGCACACAGTATATTTCAGCTAATTGATGAGCAAGCTGAAGCTGATACTGGCACAAAGTCACTGCAACGCGCAAAAGGCGAGATTCAATATAAAGATGTTAGGTTTTCATATACAAATGATGGAGACAATGTACTTGAAAATATCTCATTTCATGCACAGCCAGGGCAAACAATTGCCTTCGTCGGCCATTCCGGCAGTGGCAAAACAACTCTCGTTAGTTTGTTAACTCGATTTTATCCTTTAACTGAAGGACAAATCTTACTGGATGGCATTGATATTAACGAACTACAACTCACCTCGCTTCGTGAACAAATTTCAGTAGTAAATCAGCAAGTTATTTTATTTAATGACACGATTGCTAATAATATTACTTATGGTCAAAAAGAACAGATCAGTAATGAAAAGATCATTGAGGCAGCAAAAGCGGCACATGCGTGGGAATTTATCGACCGTCTTCCTGATGGTTTAGCAACACAAGTCGGTCAAAATGGCGTACTGCTATCAGGTGGTCAACGCCAACGCTTAGCCATTGCTAGAGCACTATTACGCGATGCACCAATTCTCGTTCTTGATGAGGCCACAGCATCGTTAGATTCAGAAGCAGAACGCCATATTCAATCTGCATTAGAAACATTAATGACGCAACGCACCACATTTGTTATTGCTCACCGCTTATCCACCATTGAAAAAGCAGATCAAATTATTGTGATGCACAATGGTCGCATTGTAGAGACGGGAAAACATGCTGAACTTATCGCTAAAGATCAACATTATGCAGAACTGCACCGACTACAATTTCAGGAAGATTCAACTGAAGCACTCTAAATAATGACCTGGTTAATTAACAGTTGGTATAAAGCACACCCAGTGCGTTGGTTATTATGGCCTTTGTCAGCAATCTATCGTGCCATTATTTCCTTACGCCGTTCACTGTATCAAATAGGAATATTTAAACAATACTCAGTGAATGTTCCTGTCATTATCGTTGGAAATATCAGCGTTGGTGGCACAGGAAAAACGCCCTTTGTCATCTGGCTTGCAAAACAACTCCAACATGCGGGTTTCCGCCCAGGGATTATCAGCCGAGGATATGGTGGTAAGGCAGAAAGCTACCCTCAAACCGTGACAGTGGACAGCGAACCTAGCATTGTCGGTGATGAGCCACTTATTATAAACAGACAATCAGCTTGCCCAATGGTTGTCGCACCTGACCGTGTTTCCGCAGCCACACAGCTATTAGAACAGTTTGACTGTAATATTATAATTGCAGATGACGGGCTCCAACATTATGCCCTAGCCCGAGATATCGAAATTGTTATCGTCGATAGTCAACGTCTATTTGGTAATCAATATTGCCTACCTGCCGGCCCCTTACGTGAGCCTTTATCTCGATTAAAGGATGTCGATTTCATTGTCCATAATGGTGACGAAACATCTGCCGAATTCACTATGGCAACATCGCAGGGTCATGCGATTAATCTAATGAACCCTGAACTTACTAGAGCGCTATCATCCTTTCAAAATCAAACCGTTCATGCCATCGCTGGCATTGGTTATCCTGAACGTTTTTTTAAGCAATTATCTGAATGTAATCTCAACCTATTACCCCACTCTTTTTCTGACCATCATCCCTACCAAGCCCATGACCTTAACTTTGATGATGGCCTTGATATTTTGATGACAGAAAAAGATGCCGTAAAATGCCAACACTTTGCCAATAAAAATATGTGGTATGTCCCCATAGACGCCACAATAAACGGTAAACTTGAACAACACTTATTAACTAAATTAGCAGGACTTCCCTCTCATGGATAAAACACTTCTTGAAATTCTGGCCTGCCCTAGTTGTAAAGGCGCTTTAAACTACAATAAAGCACAGCAAGAACTTCTTTGCCCAGTTTGTCGCCTAGCCTATCCTATTCGTGACGATATTCCGGTTATGCTGGCTGATGAAGCTCGGACTCTTTCAGCCGAAGAAGAAACACATTAATGTCATTTAAAATCGTTATTCCCGCCCGTTATGCCTCTACGCGACTGCCAGGAAAACCCTTATTAGATATTGCCGGTAAACCGATGATTCAGCATGTATATGAACGTGCTCAAGAAAGTAATGCTAGCGAAGTCATCATTGCCACGGATAATGAAGAAATTATGCGTGTCGCTCATGGTTTTGGTGCTGATGTGTGTATGACACGTGAAGATCACCTATCAGGCACAGACAGACTCGCTGAGGTTGCTTTACAAAGGCGTTTTTCTGATGATGACATTATCATCAATGTTCAAGGCGATGAACCCTGCTTACCAGCCAGTTTAATTGATCAAGTTGCAGATGATTTACAACAACATGTAGATGCCGATATGGCGACCTTATACAGTCAGATTGACCAAGAAAAATACGTATTTGACCCTAATGTTGTCAAAGTAGTGATGGATGGTCAGGGTTATGCTTTATATTTTAGTCGTGCCCCTATTCCATGGATGAGAGATCATTTTGATCAACAATCTACCTTACCACCTGAGTTACCTCATTATCGACATATTGGCTTGTATGGCTACAGAGCAAGTTTCTTAAAGCACTACTCGGAATTAAGCCCGTGCATACTGGAAAAAGAAGAGTCTTTAGAACAACTACGTGTGCTTTATCACGGTAAGAAAATTCATCTCAGCGCAGCTAAAGTTTCACCGGGCCATGGCGTTGATACTCAAGATGATTTAGATGATGTTCGGAAACTTCTAAGGTAGAAAACAAGCAATAATCGTATGGGGCTCTAGCCATGAAAAACATAAAGCCAAATTTACGCCTAAAAACATGCCTACGACTAGGTCGCGCTAAAAAGACTATAATTTTTTTCTAACAATAGGTCAATACCTGCTGAAATCAGCTCAGTATGGAGCTCACCTTCACCATCAAACACCGGTAAAATATACGTCACCGGCACAGCACGATGGCCTTCGCCATACTGCGTCGCTTGAATACTCGTATCCGGTTCCAACACCTGCAATACTAACTCACAGCCATCCAGAAGCTCAATGACTTCACATTGCTGCTGCTGATAAACAACTTGCTGGCCCAATAAGGCCAACAAGTGTTCACATTGATATTTCTTATTCGCTGACATCTTCTTTGGGTGCAGCCTCTTTAGGAATCACTTTTTTAGGTGCACGTTTCTTAACGATTACCTTTTCAGCACTATTATCTTCCGATGTTGATTTTTTTTCCACCTTTTCTGCTGGCACATCAGATACTGCTGGCTTTTCTTGCTTATCTTTTGCAGCAGGGCGGCGACGGCGTGCAGTTCCTGTTGAGGTTCTTCCCCTACGTGGTTTATTTGCTGGCGGCTTAGTCTCTGCTGGCTTGTTACCATCAACTTCTTTATCAGCAGCCACTGAAGGGATATTACCATTTACCTCGCTTTCAACAGCTTTTGGTACGGCATTACCATCAATTTCTTTCTTCTCTGGTAATATTTTATTACCTGCATCTTCGGCAACAGTTGTGTCACTTTCTGCACGAGGTTTACGACGACGACCTCGACGAGTGCGCTTCGAGTTCGGGTTTTGTTCACCTTTTTCTTCGCGTGATTTTTTTTGGTTTGGGCTTGTTTCTGCTTGAGTATCATTGCCCTCTTTTTCTTTGTCAGCCTTCGCATTATCTGGACGGCGGCGTGGGCGACGGTTATTTCTGTTATTACGTGGACGTTTATTTTGCTCACGTTTTGGTGCTTCTTCAGTTTTAACTGTAGCTTCAGGCTTTTCTTCTACTTCATCTGCTGGTTTACCTGTTAATACATTTAATAAACGCTTTAAGAGGCTAGGCTTCTTCTCTTCGACCGCTTTCTCAGCGACCACTGTTGGTGCTGGTGCAGAAGGTGAAACCCCTGTCACTGCGGCCTGCTCAACAGTAGGCTTGTCTTTCATTGCTTCAGGTACTTCAGGTTCAGGTGTCACCATCAAGTGATGACTGACTTCTGTCACATCATTACCTTCTTTCACCCGTTCGATATCAAAATGAGGTGTATCCAAATGTGGGTTTGGAATTAACAATAATTTGACATCCTGACGACGTTCAATCTCTTCTAATTGCACACGTTTTTCATTCAACATAAAGGTTGCAACTGAGATTGGTAACTGAACAATTAGTTTTGAAATACGGTCTTTCGTCGCTTCTTCTTCAACTAATCGTAAAACAGCTAAACCTAATGATTGCACGCCTCGAACATGACCTAAACCACCACAACGTGGGCAAATCTCTTCATGAGCATCACCTAAAGATGGGCGCAAGCGTTGGCGAGACATTTCTAATAAACCAAATCGAGAAATACGACCGACTTGTACGCGAGCACGATCGGCTTTCAGGTGATCTCGAAGACGGTTTTCAACGTCACGCTGATGACGTGTCGGCCCCATATCAATGAAATCAATAACCACTAAACCACCCAAGTCACGAATGCGTAACTGGCGAGCGATTTCTTCTGCTGCTTCTAAGTTAGTATTAAATGCTGTTTCTTCAATATCTCCACCCTTATTAGCACGGGCCGAGTTCACATCAATTGAAATCAATGCTTCTGTGGGGTCAATAACTAAGGCACCACCAGATGGTAGGCGTACTTCATGTCTAAATGCAGTTTCGATTTGGCTTTCAACTTGGTACCGCGTAAATAACGGTACTTTATCTTGGTAAAGTTTAAACTTACTCAATTCATGCGGCATAACCATGGTCATAAAGTCATGACCTGTTTTATAGACCTCTGGAGAATCAACTAAAATTTCACCAATGTCTTTACGCAAGTAATCACGCAATGCACGGATGATAATATTACTTTCTTGGTAGACTAAAAACGGTGCTTTACGGTCTTTGTTTGCCTTATCAATAGCAGTCCATAATTGCACTAAGTATTCCAAATCCCACTGCAATTCTTCAGTTTGTTTTCCAACACCCGCAGTACGAACGATCATGCCCATGCCTTCTGGCACTTCTAATGAACGTAAGGCTTCTTGCAATTCAGCACGTTCTTCACCTTCAATACGACGAGAAATACCACCAGCACGTGGGCTATTAGGCATTAAAACTAAATATCGTCCTGCAAGGCTGATAAACGTTGTTAACGCAGCACCTTTATTGCCACGCTCTTCTTTTTCTACTTGAATAACAAGTTCTTGGCCTACAGACAATACATCTTGCACATTGATGCGACCTGATGACTCCCCATCTTTAGAGTCACGTTGTTTGAAATAGTCTTTTGAAATTTCTTTTAGTGGTAGAAAACCTTGACGCTCAGAACCGTAATCTACAAATACAGCTTCTAAACTTGGTTCAACACGGGTGATTTTACCTTTGTAAATATTACCTTTCTTTTGTTCACGAGAAGGGATGGCAATATCCAGATCAAACAAACGCTGGCCTTCGACCATCGCTACACGCAACTCTTCTTGATTCGTTGCGTTAATTAAAATTCGCTTCATTTATAACCTCAGTGTGAGGCTCACACGCTGTGTATCCCTATTTATTAGGGCTTTGCATAGTCATTATAGAGACTTCAGTAGGATAATATTTAAATCTGTTTTGTAATTAATCATGACAATATGTCTTACGTTTGCATATTGTTTATACCTACACGTTGGTCTTATTTATTATTTTTCTTTTTCAAGAAAGACCACTGCCGCAATAGTGTTTTCTGCGACCTTATTCAGTACTACCGCCTCGCCCCTTGGCGTAGCTAGCCTGTACTTACTCATTAATTACTGTGTCATTATCCTGTCTGGTGCAAAATAGTTTTTAAACCAAAACGCGGGAACCACTTAAAATTTATTGCTCATTATTGAGCCTAACCACGCCTGACAATCATCAAACGCGTCAATCAAAACTTGTTTAGCTTTGCCGCATCAACTTCCACACTTTTAGAAGGAGCGACCATGCTATTTTTAAGCCTTTTTAGCCAAAGTCGGTATACTATTACCACAATTTACAAAAAGACCAACATCGGAATATAACAGTCCTTTGGCATATCGGCAATAGTAAAACATAATATTTAAGGCCCACCCGTTAATGGCTAGTAACGATAAAAAATCCTATTCTGTTCAATTCGTTGATATCTCAGCCGCTCAAGCCGGCCAAAGGATTGATAACTTTCTACTCACTTTGGAAAAAGGCGTACCTAAAAGCCGTATTTACCGTGCTATTCGTAAGGGTGAAGTGCGCGTCAATAAAGGTCGAATAAAGCAAACGTATAAAATACAGGCTGGTGATACTATTCGCGTCCCTCCTCTGCATACCTCTGAAAAGAATACGATTGATACTGTCAGCGACCGCTTTAAACAGCAAATAAATGAATGTATCCTTTTAGAAGATGACGCTCTCTTAGTTCTGAATAAACCCGCTGGGGTAGCGGTTCATGCGGGAAGTGGTATTCCACAGGGCTTAGTTGAAGCCTTGCGCATTATTCGTACTGACTTACCTTACCTTGAACTTGTTCACCGCCTTGATCGTGATACATCGGGTTGCTTATTGATTGCAAAAAGTCGTGATGCTTTGTTAAAGATGCAGCAACAAATGAAAGATCATGAGATTGATAAACGTTACCTTACCTTATTAAAAGGAGCCTGGCGCTCAGGTGAACGATTAATCGAGCAACCTTTGATGAAAAATAGCATGTCATCAGGTGAACGTATGGTCATTGTTGATCCTGAAGGAAAATATTCAAAAACAATTTTTAAACCTATCGAGTCGTTTGCTCAAGCTCAGTTTACAGAAGTCATTCTATTTACAGGACGAACCCACCAAATCCGTGTTCACTCTGCCTATATGGGCAATCCTGTTGCAGGTGACGATAAATATGGCCAACGCAATTTTAATCGTGATATGAAAAAGTTAGGACTAAAGCGCATGTTTCTACATGCTTGGAAGCTCACCATTACTCATCCAATAACAAACCAGAAAATAAAGCTAGAAGCCTCACTGCCAACACAATTAGAAAATGTCTTAACTAAGTTGAGAGGTCAATCATGAACCAGTATCAGCTGATTGTTTTTGACTGGGATGGCACATTGATGGATTCCACAGGACATATTGTTCAGTGTATGCGGCAGGCTATTTCACAACTTAAGTTTCCACCATTAACTGACAGTGCAATCAGTCATATTATTGGCTTGGGGCTTAATGAAGCTGCCCAAGCATTATATCCCACTATAAGCGCACGAGATGTAGAACGACTTGCTAATTGCTATCGGGAAATTTGGTTAAGTAGCCCTCCTAATTCCCCCTTATTCGATAATGCCAGTAGCCTTATTCATAACTTGAATAAGCAAGACCTTTTTCTTGGTGTTGCAACAGGGAAAAGTCGTTCAGGTTTAAACAAAGTATTAGCTAGCACCCAATTAGAACCTTTATTTCATGCTACACGTTGTGCTGATGAATGCCACTCCAAACCGCATCCTCAAATGATTGAAGAATTAATGGACTTTTGTGGTGTAACGCCAAAAGAAACATTAATGATTGGCGATACAGAATATGACTTACAAATGGCCCATAATGCAGGAGCAGATAGCTTAGCCATTAGTCATGGCGCACACGGTGTTAAAACTTTGCGTGCATGCCTACCTCGAGGAATTGTTGATGACTTACATCAAGTCGAACAATGGTTGAATAACTTGTAGTCTGACATTTGTTATGATTTACTGCCCTTTTAACCCTCTTTTTGGAACTCTTGGCTATGGCCACATTTGGCGATTTTCCTAACTCTAATGTTAATAATATGAACAACAATACCAACGAACAAAACACTTGGGAACGTAAAGTTCTGGAAGACCTCGCTTTTGCCGCACTAAAAGAGCAACGTACCAGTCGCCGCTGGGGTTATGTTTTTAAAAGCTTAATGTTCCTTTATTTGATTGCCATCTTAATATTGATGATTCCAACAGGTGACTTACCTGCCCATGCAGAACAACATACTGCCTTAGTTGAAATTAATGGTGTGATTGCAGCAGATGCAGAAGCAAATGCTGATACGATTGTGACCGGCATTAGAGATGCATTTGATAGCCCAAGCGCACAAGGCCTTATTCTTAGGTTAAATACACCCGGTGGCAGTCCTGTTCAGGCTGGCATTATTAATGATGAAATAAAACGTCTACAAGCAACACGTCCTGACTTCCCTATTTATGCCGTTATCCAAGATATTTGTGCATCAGGTGGTTATTATATTGCTGTCGCTGCCAATGAAATTTATGCCGACAAGGCCAGTATTGTCGGTTCAATTGGTGTTCGTATGGATAGCTTTGGCTTCACAGAAACAATCGACAAACTAGGTATTGAGCGTCGTTCATTAACAGCGGGCGAAAATAAAGCGTTTCTTGACCCATTTTTACCGATGAAAGACAAAGATATTAAGCATGCCCACAATATGCTTAATAATATCCACCAGCAGTTTATTGATGTTGTTAAAGCTGGACGAGGTGATCGGCTGTCAGATGATCCAAGGTTATTCACCGGCCTTTTCTGGTCTGGTGAACAAGCCCTACCACTGGGTTTAATTGATGGTTTGGCGAATAGTAGTACCATTGCACGTGATGTTATTGGTGCAGAAAATATTATTGATTACACGCCTCGACCAAATTACTTAGATCGTTTTGCTGGCAAACTAGGTGCGACACTTAGCCAAGCATTATTTCAATCATCAAACCTGAGCGTACGATAATGAGCGAAAACACATCGTCAACTACTTTAAGTGAACAAGAGATCGAAGCTCGCAAAGAACTGTTTCGTTATACCGATTTAGCACACCCAGTTATGCAAACACTATTTGAATATACTGAACCCGCCTCACAACCAGTAGAGAAGGAATAAAAGATGGCACTTACTGCAGAGGCACTGGTTAATAAGTCACTTGAATTAGTATCACCGCCCACTACGTATACACAGCTCAATGACTTAATGAATGATCCAAATAGCTCGGCTGATGATATCAGTTCAGTAATTAATACCGATCCTGCTCTGGCAACACGCTTACTTAAAGTGGTGAATAGCCCTTTTTATGGTTTCCCATCACAAATAAATACTATTTCTCGGGCAATTACCATTATAGGTACACGAGAACTCATCCACTTAGTACTAGCCACATCTGTTATTAATTCATTTAATGGTATCCCTAGCTCTTTAATTAATATTAATGAGTTTTGGCGTCATAGTCTTGCTTGTGCCATTGCGGCCAAACAACTTGCTATGAAATGTGGTCAACGTGCCGCTGAGCGCTTCTTTCTTGCCGGACTATTGCACAATATTGGTAGTTTGGTTATTTATCAATCAATGCCTGAGTTAGCAAGAGAAGCAATTAATGGCGCTAAGTTTGGTAATGAAGTTATTTATTTATCTGAACAGCGCATCATTGGCTTTGATCATACTGAAGTTGGCCATGCCTTAGTTAAGGCATGGCGACTACCCTCTTCACTAGAAGAAGTAGTCCGCCATCACCACACGCCAACAGAGTCTGAGGAGTTCAGCCTTGAAGTAGCGATTGTGCATATTGCAGACATTATGGTCAGTTCAGCTCAACTGGGTCATAGTGGCGATCATCATATTCCACCACTAGATCCTAAAGCTTGGGAGCTATTGGGTTTAGCACCCGAAGTCTTACCCGAAATATTACAACACGTAACAACACAACTGGATGATCTAACATCAGTAATGATGTCATCTTAAAATCATCCTATCCAAAACGAAAAGAGGCATTCAATGAGAACAGTATTATTAGGCGCGCCAGGTTCAGGTAAAGGAACACAAGGCGTTGTATTATCAAAAAAATATGACATTCCTCAAATCTCAACTGGAGATTTATTAAGAGCCGCAGTAAGTGCTGGTTCTGACTTGGGAAAACAAGCTAAATCAGCAATGGATGCAGGTGCATTAGTCTCTGATGAGATTGTCATTGGCTTAATTCGCGAACGTATTTCTCATGATGATGCTAAAAATGGATATATTTTAGATGGTTTCCCTCGTAACATTCCTCAAGCCGAAGCCCTCGATGCGATGCTTACTGAGCTCAACCAGCCTTTACAAGGTGTCGTTTTACTTGATGTCGCATTTGAAGAGTTATTACAGCGTTTAACAGGTCGTCGTACTTGTAAAGACTGTGGTGCTATCTACAATATTCACCTCTCACCTTCTAAAATTGAAGATCATTGTGATGCCTGTAATGGTCCACTATTCCAACGTGCTGATGATAATGAAGAAACAATTGGTAACCGTCTAAATGTTTATCAAGAACAAACAGCGCCATTGGTAAGCTATTACCAAGCTCAAAATAAATTACACAGTATTGCTGGTGTAGGTAATGTGAATGATATAACAGCTCAAGTAAGTGCTGTTTTTGACTCAATTTAAAGAACCTACTTAAAACCATTTTGTTTCCTCGCTGAATTAGCGAGGAAACAATGAATACTTTATGGCAAATATTCTCGCAATTGGCATTGCTACACTCGACATTATTAATGTTGTTGAGTCATACCCTACGGAAGACTCTGAACTCCGCGCGCTCTCACAACAGCAACTACGTGGTGGTAATGCAACCAATACTCTTACCGTACTGAGTCAGCTAGGCCATGATTGTTCTTGGGGAGGAGTATTGATTGATGAACCTGATAGCCAAATCATCAAACACGATCTTGCCAACTCAGGTATTGATATATCCTCCTGTAAACAATTAGCATCTGGAAAAATGCCCACCTCATATATTACTCTGAGCAAAAAAACGGGGAGCCGTAGTATTATTCACCATAGAGACTGCCCTGAATTTAGCTTCTCAGACTTCAAAAAAATAAAGTTAGATGATTTTGGCTGGGTACATTTTGAAGGCCGCAATATTGCTGAAACGCAGCTCATGCTTCAGCACTTAAAACAGCATTATCCTAATTTACCTTGCTCGCTTGAAATTGAAAAGCCACGAGCAGATATTGAGCAATTATTTGAGTTTCCTGATGTACTCCTATTTTCCCAGCACTATGCTGAATATCGTGGTTTTAGCACTGCGTCTGATTTCTTAACCTCGTTAGATCATGACAAACTGATCGTATGTGCTTGGGGCAAGCATGGGGCATGGGCAATAAGTCCAGATAAAAACATAATCCATAGTACTCCATTCCCCCCTGCTCAACTCATTGATACACTTGGGGCAGGTGATACCTTTAATGCAGGTTTAATCCATAGTCTTGTCGCCAATATTGAACCTCAGAAAGCCTTAAAGAATGCCTGCCAACTCGCAGGTCATAAATGTGGTCAATATGGTTTTGCAAACCTCACTACTCATTTCGAATTTCAAAGTTAATTATTATGTCTTGGTATTTTTTGTGTAAAGAACATGAGCTTCCTACAAATACAACAAAGAGTTTTAGCATCAACCTTGATGAAAAAGAGCTTGAGTTACTTGTGCTAAGCCAAAAGGATAAAATCTATGCCTACCAAAATAACTGTCCGCACCTTGGCATCCCTTTAAATTGGCAGCCTGATCAATTTTTATCCTTAGAAGAAACCCATATTCAGTGTTCAACCCATGGTGCATTATTTACTTTTGAAGAAGGGTTCTGTGTTGCCGGTCCTTGTAGTGGACAATCCTTATTAAGCTTAACGCTTGAACAACGTAATGATGAGATATGGCTACAATATTAATTATTGGTATATACTCGCAACGATATTTTTACTTACTCAAGAAATGGGATGGAACAACACCTAAATGGATATAAGAAAACGCATTCGTATTGGTGATCAGGGTTTAACTATTTTGGGCAAACATTCAGTTATGACAGCAAACCACAACTAACGGTTACTGCCTATAATGGGTTAAGTCCCAAAGCCATTACTCAAAACTATACGGGTAATTATGCAAAATTAGTGTTCAGTGATTTCGACATTAACACACCGACAACAGATGAAAACAAACTAGGGGTGGACAATATCAATAAGGTCAATATCAACTGGACTCCTGTGGCCCCAACCTTAAATGACAATAATAATGGTAGTCTGACACTGGAGTTTGGCGATGATACATTCAAATACCTCCAACAAACTAATTCTTTAGTCGCACCCTTTACCAATGCTGTTGAATTCAGGTTCACCGACATTACTGATTCTGATAGTGTGTCAAGCAGTAACTTGCCTCAATCATTGACGCCATCAGGAGCAATAATGCGTTTTGGCCGGCTCACTATTGCCAACAGTCATGGTTCGGAACTCGCTCCGCTTACTGTGCCAGTCACAACTGAATATTTTAATGGCACTAACTGGTCATTAAATAACTTGGATAACTGCACAAGCTTAAATTTAGTCAGCAATATCAGTCTTAGCAACCCTGCTTCAGGTAACAATAATCCAGGTAATACTGCCATGGTTATTGAAACGGGTAGCAGTACAGGAAGCTTTGTAAACCTACCCTTTTCAACTGGTCAAGGTAACCTTCTTTTCACTGCACCGGGAGAGGATAATCAGGGCTATATTGATATCAAAGGTGCTTTAATGGATTTTGAATGGTTACAATTCGACTGGAACAGTGATGGTAGCTTTAATGAGGAGCCTTCAGGTCGTGCAAGTTTTGGATTATTCTTAGGTAATGAAAAATTAATATTCAGACGTGAAGTGTATTAGGGTTTTAAGTACACAAGTCAGAAACAGCATCACGTAAAGCCTTTGTTAGCTGTGACTTACCTGTATATTCAGATTGTTTTAAAACACCTGTCCAGTCTCGCTGCTGTAAAACAATCATTACACACAGCTGTTGCTGTTCATTGCTCAACAATAAAAAGTCTACTGTTCTTATGCTACTGGAGATAAATTTACACAACGCTATTTGACTAAACTCATAGCCCCTACTCCCATCGGAAAAGGCTTGAATTTCTTGTTCATCCCATTGTGAAAGCTTGCCATCATATTCTGGAAATAGCTGAGATAATTGAATAACTAGATCAGCATCTAAATACTTAAACTGACTGTGTAAAAGTTGAGGCCAATGTTGTTGAAAACGGTTAATAGAATCATCAACTAATCTTTGCCCCGCCTGAGACCTCGCTTTCAACATCATAATAGCGTGACTACCACTCACATCATCTTTATGAATGCCTAACCTTACAGCTGAAAAGCCTGATTGTGCCCAAAAGTTAATAACATCATCGCTTGCGGCAAAGCTAGATCCTAAAATGTCACTGTCTACATGTGCATCAATCTTTTTAAGCAAAACTTTAGCAATACCTCGCTGCTGTACAATAGGATGTGTTGCAATACGAATAATACGTTGATAACTTAGTCCTCCAGCATTTGCTATTCCTGCATGAGCTAATAATGACTGAGGTAATAAATGACCTTTTAAACGTCTCTGGCCCGAAAAGATGGCAGATGATAACTCTTCATCTAACAGCCCTTCTTTCACTAGCCATGCGCTTGCCACAATATGACCTTTATAACGCATCACATAGACTGTCACATCATCACGATCTAACATCATCTGCAAGTCAGAAGGCCGAGTGCGATAATGGGCTAGCACCATCAAACCAAACAGTTCTTGAAGATCTTGTTCATTATTGATAAGTGCTTGCCTATCTACATATTCAAAATGACATTGTTCAATTTGAGCATCACTAATCAACTTATCGTTAACAGGCGTAGCATTTAATAATAAAGACTCAAAACTGAATGCTTCCAAACTATCATTTTCAGACCACCGTATAGGTATTTTCATTCGATAGTGATGCCAATTAGGCGTTTGTTCATCAAGTGTTTTCTGAAAACGAACAGTAAAACCTTGTCCCGTACCTTCATAGCCATGCAACGTTGTTGAGAAGACAACTCTAGAATACTTTTGTAATAGTTTTTCTAACATTGAAGCAGGTATTGCTGCCGCTTCATCTACCAGCAACAGATCTGCTTTATGATCTGATTCAATTAACGCATCTGGTGCTACAAACCGTATCTCAGCATTATTCACTGAGATCAGCCCTGAGGAGGTATCGGCATTCGGTAATAAGCGTTGAGCATGTTCAAAAACCGTATTAGCAGTTGCCAAGCTTGGAGCTGTAACTAAAATTTGTTGCTTGCCCTCAAGTAATAACTGAGCGGCTGCAATACCTAAAGAAGCAGATTTACCTCGCCCACGATCTGCAGACAAAACTAGAGGTCGCCGTCTATGACCATGAACCACCTTTAAGATGGCTGCTACAGCATTTTGCTGATCATCCGTCAGAAAATCAATGAAATCAATGGGGTCAGACTCGATTGATTTAAATCCTTGCTTGCTTTCTGACCCAGCCCCATGAATCAATCGAGTCCGACCCCATTGATTCGTTGGCAGTTTTGTGATTGTTTGACCTTGTTGAACAACAGTAAAATGTTTGTGCTGCTGTTCAAACTCTGTGATTACACGCATAAAACGCTGCATGCTAAGGCTAGTAGGCTTATTTAAAGCTAACCATATAATGATGGCCCCGCCTTGTTTTACTGTGCCGACAATGGCTCCAAAGCTATCAGGATTAAACTCATCTAATGCATCAAAAATGACAGCATCAAATTCTTTACCTAGATGTCGTTGAGCTTGTTTTTGGGGAAGTGTTAAAACATTGTGACTTTGATTAGATAAGGCGAGAAGATTGTCATTATCAAAATCTTCCAGCAGAATCTGTGATGAACTTTGGCACCACTTTGCATCACCTTCTAGAATTATGCACTGTCGTTGCTGCATCATTTATCACCACAGAGCCACAGAGTTCACGGAGATTTTTTGTATCCATTTCATAATTCTCTGTGTTCTCCGTGTCTCTGTGGTGAAATTAAATCTAGGTTAATAATGCGGTGGCAACTCATGCTGCTGACCTGCTTCTTGCGTTGCAGTTTGCATGGTATTCACTTGCACTTTCATCGTTTCCAGGGCCAACTCTAAATTGGTTATTTGTTGCTGTTGATTGGTGACAACTTGATTAAGTTGTTCTAATAAATCTTCCTGAAACGCGAGCTTCATTTGTAAGTCATCTATCGCATTTTGCATATTTTCAGCCATTAATCTTCACCATCATAAGATAAAGCAGGTGCTAACCAACGTTCTGCAACATCCATTGTCCAAGCTTTACGAGCGGCATAGTCTTCTACTTGGTCACGGTTAATCTTACCCAAACCAAAATAACGAGATTCTGGGTGAGCGAAATAGAATCCACTTACCGCTGCTGTTGGTAGCATTGCATAGCTTTCAGTAATCGTAATTCCGGCATTCTTTTCAGGTTCTAATAAGTCCCAAAGTAGACCTTTCTCAGTATGGTCTGGGCATGCAGGATAGCCCGGTGCTGGGCGAATACCTTGGTATTTTTCGTCAATCAGATCTTCATTATCTAAAGATTCATTATCTACATAACCCCAAAATTCAGTCCGTACTCGCTCATGCATCCTTTCTGCAAAGGCCTCAGCCAAGCGGTCGGCCAAAGCTTTTAGCATAATGCTCTGGTAATCGTCATGATCATCTTCAAAGCGATTCACATGTTCATCAATGCCAATCCCAGCAGTGACAGCAAAGCTACCTATATAATCATTTACACCACTGTCTTTAGGTGCAACAAAGTCTGCTAATGCCGCATTAGGTCGACCCGGTGGACGTTCACCTTGTTGACGTAAGCTGTGCAATGTCATTCGTACTTCACTACGATTATCATCGGTATAGACTTCAATATCATCGTCACTGATACTATTCGCTGGGAATAAGCCCATAACAGCACGTGCTGTTAGCCATTTTTCATCAACAATTTTAGTCAACATCGATTTAGCATCACGGAATAAATGCGTGGCATGTTCACCCACGACCTCATCTTCTAAGATGCGTGGGTATTTTCCCGCCAGTTCCCATGCTTGGAAGAAAGGTGTCCAGTCGATACGATCCACTAATTCTGCTAAGGGATAATCATCAAATGTTTGCACACCTAATTTTTTAGGTACTGTTGGCGTGTATTCTGACCAATCAATTTTTGTTTTATTAGCACGTGCATCGGCAATATTAAGTTGGCGGCGTGTACTCTTGCGGCCTTTATGACGAGTACGTTTTTCTTCATAATCGGCTTTTATTTTGGCAATAAAATCATCACGCGTATCTGGTGTAATCAAGTTCTGAGCCACCCCCACTGCACGTGAAGCATCTTTCACATAAATACTCGCTCCGTGATAGTTTTGGTCAATCTTAACGGCTGTATGAATTAATGACGTTGTTGCTCCACCAATCATAACTGGAATGTCGAAGCCTAAACGTTCCATTTCTTTGGCTACATGTACCATTTCATCAAGCGATGGTGTAATCAATCCTGACAGGCCAATAATATCGACATTTTCTTCTTTAGCTTTTGCCAGAATATCAGCACATGACACCATTACACCCATGTCAATAATTTCAAAGTTATTACACTGCAACACGACACCAACGATATTTTTACCAATATCGTGCACATCGCCTTTAACGGTTGCCATTAAGATCTTGCCATTACTACTATTTTCGTCACCCTCTTCTTTTTCATCTTCAATGAAAGGCATTAAATAGGCTACGGCCTTTTTCATTACCCGTGCCGATTTAACAACTTGAGGCAGGAACATCTTACCTGCGCCGAACAAATCACCGACAACATTCATTCCGTCCATCAATGCGCCTTCGATCACTTGAATAGGTCGTTCGGCATTTTGACGACATAATTCCGTATCTTCGTCGATAAACTCAGTAATACCCTTAACTAAGGCATGTTCCAATCGTTTTTCAACCTCCCATGAACGCCATTCAAGATCTTCTTTGACTTCAACCTTTTTACCATCGCCACGGTATTTTTCGGCAATATCCAATAAGCGCTCTGTTGAATCATCACGTCTATTTAAGACAACATCTTCAACACGTTCACGTAGCTCTTCAGCCAAATCATCATAGATAGCCAACTGACCGGCATTGACAATCCCCATATCCATACCCGCCTTAACGGCATGATAGAGAAATACTGCATGAATCGCTTCACGTAAGGGGTTATTACCGCGGAATGAGAATGACACATTACTTACACCACCACTGACCATGGCATGAGGTAAAGCTTGTTTAATGTCTTTTACCGCTTCAATGAAATCAACGGCATAATTATTATGCTCATCGATCCCTGTCGCTACAGCAAAAATATTTGGATCAAAGATAATATCTTCTGGAGGGAAACCGACTTGTTCCGTCAAAATTTCATAAGAACGGGTACAAATTTCACGTTTACGTTCGCGTGTATCTGCCTGCCCGACTTCATCAAATGCCATCACGATAACGGCGGCACCATAGCGACGAACTAATTTAGCTTGTTCGATGAATTTTTCTTCACCCTCTTTCATGCTGATTGAGTTAACAATCCCTTTACCCTGAATACATTTCAGGCCAGCCTCGATCACATCCCATTTAGAGGAATCGATCATGATAGGAACACGGCTAATATCAGGTTCAGAAGCAATCAAATTTAAGAAGGTAACCATTGCCTCCTTAGAATCCAACATTCCCTCATCCATATTAATATCGATGATTGGGGCACCACTTTCTACTTGTTGGCGGGCTACATCTAAAGCCGTGTCGTAATCGCCTTCTTTAATCAAACGAGCAAAACGAGCAGATCCGGTAACGTTAGTACGTTCCCCCACATTCACATACAGGCTATCTGGCGTAATCTTAAATGGTTCAAGGCCACTCAAATTACAGTGATGTTTATCCTCAACAGGCACTCGAGGAGCAATGCCATCAACCGCTTCCGCAATCGCTTTAATATGAGCAGGAGAAGTACCACAACACCCCCCCACAATATTTAGAAACCCAGATTTTGCCCACTCATTCATTTGAGCAGACATGACCTCTGGTGACTCATCATATTCACCAAATTCATTTGGCAAACCTGCATTGGCATGTGCACTTATATGACAAGTTACGATGTCTGATAAGGCTTCAATATATTGGCGCAATTGCTCCGCACCTAGTGCACAGTTCAGACCAATACTAATAGGTTGCACATGCGCTAATGAGTTCCAAAATGCTTCTGCTGTTTGACCCGATAATGTGCGACCACTGGCATCAGTAATCGTACCGGAAATCATGATGGGTAATTGAACATCATGTTTATCAAAGTAGGTTTCGATTGCAAATAAAGCTGCTTTAGCATTAAGCGTATCAAATACTGTCTCAACCAATAATAGATCAGAACCACCATCAACCAAACCAGAAATCGCTTCTAAATATGATTCGACTAACTCGTCATAATCCACATTACGAAAACCAGGGTTGTTTACATCAGGTGAAATACTCGCAGTACGGTTTGTTGGACCTAAAACGCCGGCAACAAAACGAGGTTTATCAGGTTCATTTGCAGTAAACTCATCCGCCACATCACGCGCTAATTGGGCAGATTCTTTGTTAAGCTCATAAACCAACTCTTCCATTTGGTAATCAGCCATCGCAATTGATGTACCGTTAAAGGTATTTGTTTCAACGATATCTGCACCCGCCTCAAAATATGCGCGATGAATATCACTGATAATTTTTGGCTGAGTTAGTGATAAAAGATCATTATTACCTTTCACATCACAAGGATGTTCAACAAACCGTTTTCCACGATAATCATCTTCCTCTAACTTATAACTTTGGATCATCGTCCCCATCGCACCGTCCAAAATAAGGATGCGTTGTTGTAGAAGTTGTTTTATATCGTGAATTTTAGCAGTCAAGATCAGGATTCCCAAGAGGAAGAAATGTTTAATTTAACAGTGAATTATAACAGATCGATGCTTCAATCTTAACCGCAAAATTTATAGGTT
>JAQRMU010000070.1 GCA_028598975.1 Gammaproteobacteria bacterium
CAAGTGTGATGGCAGCAATATTGATGTTTTGATAAAGGTGAGTCTCACAGGAGCTAAAGTAATAAAAGAATTCTCAGTTATTGTTTTTTAATTCTCACCAAGGTAATGCTCAATAGCTTTCATCAGCTCATATTCAATAAATGGCTTGGTAATATATGCATCTGCACCCGCTTCAAACCCTTTTTCAATGTCATCCTCCGAGGTTGAGCTAGAACATATTATTATAGGCAGATCATAATAGCCTTCCATCGCCTTAATTGTTTTACAGGCCTCAGAACCTGTCATAACAGGCATATTAAGCTCCATTAAAACTAAATCAGGCCTGCGGTCTTTTATTGATTGTAATAACTCGAGTCCATTACTAACATTCTGCAGTTCAAAATTAACATCCAGAAATTTTTCTAAAATTTGATTTAGACTTTCATCATTTGTAGCTAATATATAAGGGATTTCTGTCATTTTACATACTCCTTGTCACTCGGCTCAGTACCTATTTCCCTAACGAACGATATCATACCCCCACACCATTTACCTTCTTTTAAGTAGGGATATATATCCAAATCACTTAAAAATTGAGGTATGCAGGCTAAAACTACCCTTTATTTAGGATGGTTCAGGCTATTCAGTAATTGGGCTGATGTCTGTAGTGAAGGAGTATTAGCATAAGGAAAATAAAAATGAGATGGCCATAAGCCGGGTTCTGTCGTGGACAATCATTCATCTGGGACATGCATCACTACATGCCTCAAGCAACCTACCCAGGAACCGTGCGAGCCACACGTGTTTGCAAGCAAACTGCTCCTCTATTTGGTCTTGCTCCAAGTGGGGTTTACCCTGCCACAACTGTTACCAGTTGCGCGGTGCGCTCTTACCGCACCATTTCACCCTTACCTAATCGAAATCAGGCGGTATATTTTCTGTGGCACTTGCCATAAGCTCACGCTTTCCAGACGTTATCTGGCACCCTGCTCATTGGAGCCCGGACTTTCCTCACAAATAGTCTAGCTATAAGCGCGATTGTCTGGCCATCTCAGGCGAGGATCATACCTTATTTAGTCTTTATTCTGTAGTTTCAATGCCATGTCGTAAGCAGTATTTTTACTTACTTCAAGTAGTGATGAGGTAATCGCTGCTGCTTTTTTTACAGGTAACTCTTTTAACAAGAGAGCTAGAACACGGTTAATCTCTGTTTCACTGCTATCTTTATGGTGTTTCGCGCCTTCGACTAATACGACACATTCACCTTTTAGCTGATTACTGTCATCAGCAACCCATGCTAATAATTCATTTAACGGCTTGGTAGTGATTGTTTCATGTAGCTTAGTCACTTCACGCGCAATACAGGCTTTGCGCTCGCCACCAAAGCTTTCAACCATATCAGCTAATGTACCTTCGATCCGTCTTGGCGCATCATAAAAAATCATAGTGCGATTTTCATCAACAAGTGCTTGTAATGTTTGCTGTCTGGCCCCTTGCTTAGGAGGTAAAAAACCTTCAAAAGTAAAGCGATCTGACGCTAAGCCTGATGCTGAAAGTGCTGCAATTACGGCACAACTGCCAGGAATAGGAATAACTTTAATTCCATGCTCTCGCACTAAAGAGACTAGTTTATATCCGGGATCACTAATTAATGGTGTGCCAGCATCACTAATCAACGCAACCGATTCCCCCTGTTGTAGCCGTGTTAATAAGAGTTCACTTCGTTGTAATTCATTATGATCATGCAGTGATACGCTAGGCGTTTTTATCGCGAAGTGTTGCAATAAGATTCCGCTATGGCGGGTATCTTCAGCAGCAATCACATCGACAGTTTGTAAGGTCTCAATGGCTCGTTGAGACATGTCTGATAAATTACCAATGGGGGTTGCAACTATATATAAAGCTGCGACATTAATCTCTGACACAAATAATAACCTTAAAAATTGAGACTCAGTTCTGGTCGTAATATACGCGAACAGGTAAGATGTTTCCTTAAATATATAATCATTGTCAGGAAGCCATGACTAAACAATTTTATTTCAGTGTTCTTGCCATCATCGTTCTAGGCCTAAGTGCATGTCAACCGACACAATTACTGAAGCCAACAACACCTGATACACCTATTGATGCAGAGGCTGTCACTGCGGAACAATCTGGCGACTATTTATCAGCAGCGACACACTACCTCTCTTTAGCTGAAAGTACCAAAAAGCAACAGCAAGCGCACTATTATTTACGCGCAGCACTCGCCTTTTGGCAAGCAGGTAATCTCGATCAAGCAGCGAGCACTCTTGCTAAAGTAAACCTGAACCTTCTGATGCCAATACAGCGCGTTGATGCCGGCATATTAGATGCAAAAATCGCATTACTATCACAGCAAGCAGAACATGCTCTTCGCGCATTGGAGTCTTTTAATGAGCGAAACATTCCAGCGGCACAAAACAAGCAAATACTTGCTCTTAGAATTCAAGCTTATAGCCTCACTGAAAATTGGTTAGAAAAAGCAAATAGCCACATTGCCTTATCGACATTGCTCTCAGAATCAGCACAAGATAAAAATCAGCAGGCACTTTGGCATGCATTGATGAAGCTAACACCTCAAGCTTTAGACCTTTTTAATCCGGGTGTTCCACCTTCTATTGATAGTGGTTGGTTTGCGCTTGCTTATATTGTAAAAACCTACAACACAAACCCTGACACGCTCATCGTTGCACTTGAAGACTGGCAAAGAATCTACCCTCGTCACCCAGCTGATCCTGCACTTTATGAACAAAGCTTAAAAGTAGGCACTCGCTTGCCTCAAAAATTAAGCCATATTGCAATTCTTCTACCAGAATCAGGCCCCTATAAATCTGCTTCTACCTCGATAAAACAAGGTATTTTAGCTGCACATTTTAATGCAAACTCACACGCAAAATTACACTTTTATGATGTTGTTACTGATCAAAAGTCAGGCGTAAGTAATGTGTGGCAGCAATATCAACATGCCATTGCACAAGGTGCCAGTTTAGTCATTGGCCCACTGGATAAAAAGTCAGTACAGATATTAGCGGATGTGGATGAGTTAACAATTCCTGTTTTGGCTCTAAATAGACTGTCAGAAGACGATCAAAAAGAGAATCTTTTCCAATTTGGTTTAGCACCAGAAGATGATGCGATTGCTGCTGCTAACTATGCAAGCCAGCAAGATTATCAACGTGTGGTTGTTATTTCTCCCACTAATAATTGGGGCAAACGCATTGCCACGGCTTTTAGTGACCAATGGTTAGAAAATGGTGGCGTGTTACTTAATCATACAAATTACGATGCCAAACAGCATGATTTTTCAGAAACAATTAAACCTCTATTGGGGCTAGAAACAAGTACGCAACGTTATCATTCATTAAAACAAACCTTAGGTGGTAAATTAGAGTTTGAACCTCGTCGTCGCCAAGATATTGATTTTGTGTTTATTGTCGCGAAACCGCTTAAAGCACGGCAACTAGTTCCTCAGCTTAAGTTCCATCGCTCAGGGAAATTGCCTGTTATCGCAACATCTCAGGCATTTAGTGGTAAGGAAGATAGTCAGCAAGATATCGATCTCAATGGCTTATTTATTAATGATATTCCATGGATGTTTAGTGATACCGCGGTCAACGATCCCATTTATGCCTCGTTACAATCAACCCCTCCTAAAAACTTTGAACGCTACCTTCGTCTTCATGCTCTAGGGGCAGATGCCTATCAATTAATTCCTCAGCTTAATAGTTTGAGTCGTTCAAGCGATCTCAGCTTTGCTGGTGCAACAGGCTTATTATCTATTACCGAATCAGGACAAGTTCATCGAGAAACACGCTGGGGGAAATTCAGCCGAGGGGTCCTTACCCCATTGCCTGATACGCTCGAATAATGAAGCCTGAACTCACTATTGGTCAACAAGCAGAACAATGGGCTTGCGATCACCTTCAACAACAAGGACTCGCACTCATTACAACGAACTACCACTGCCGTCGTGGTGAAATTGATTTGATCATGCAAGAACAAAAAACCTTGGTATTTGTTGAAGTCCGTTATCGAAAGTCTAATACCTTTGGTAGTGCATTAGAAAGTGTTGACCATAAAAAACAAGCGAAGTTAATTTTCACTGCGGAACATTATTTACAACAGCAAACATCCTCTTTTTCTGGCTACCGTTTTGACGTTGTTGCTATTTCTCATGAAAAAAGTAAACCGGTAATGACGTGGGTAAAAGATGCTTTTCAAGTTAATTAAAGGCACTTCTATTAATTTCTGTGGTCAAAACGGCTGCAAGCAGTAATACTAATCACTTCAAGAACACAAGGACATCATCATGTTAAAACTTAAATGGGCACTTATCTTATTGATTCCTATTATATTGTTACAAGGTTGTGCAACAGCGGTCGTAACAGGTGCAGCTACAGGTGCATCGCTAGTACATGATCGTCGCTCTGCTGGTGCAGTGCTTGATGATCAAGGCATAGAATTTAAAGGCTCTTATGCCCTATTTTCTGATAAAGAAATTTATGATCAAAGCCATATCAATATCACTAGTTACAACGGTATTGTTCTCATTACAGGTGAAACACCGACAGAGGCATTAAAACAACAAGTATCGGCTAAAATTAAAGCAATCCCTAAGGTTCGTCGAATACATAATGAGCTCATTATTGCAGCACCAAGTGCGTTGCCATCTCGAGGTAGTGATTCATGGATTACGTCAAAGATAAAAGCTAAAATGACCACTGATAAACGTGTCGATGCCTTCTATATCAAAGTAGTGACTGAACACGGCATTGTCTATTTAATGGGAGTCGTCAGCCATGCTGAGGCTGATGTGGCTACGGAAATTGTGACAAAATCTGCTGGTGTACAGCGTGTTGTCAAAATATTTGAATATACTGATTAAAACTTATCGGTCATCCCCTAAACTATGGGGATGACCATTCATAGTCTGTTATTAGAAAGGTTTAACAACAGCCAAGATAACAACTGAAATTAGAATAAAGACAGGTAACTCATTAAACCAACGATAGAAAACATGTGTTCGCTGGTTGGCATCATTCTTAAACTGTTTTAATAAATAGCCACAATAAGCATGGTAGGCAAACAATAAAACAACGAGTGTTAGTTTTGCATGCAACCAATGCATGGCGGCAAGTTGTTCTAATGTGTAATAACTGAGTAACCACCCGCCAAAAAATAATGCTAAAACAGCACTTGGCGTCATAATTCCACGATATAACTTCCGCTCCATAATTTTGAAACGCTCATTACTTGCATGATCATCACTCATCGCGTGATACACAAATAACCGTGGCAAATAAAATAATGCAGCAAACCATGTCACTACACAAATGATGTGAAAGCTTTTAACCCACAACATTTCCTACTCCTTTCTAATCAATGTTAATATCATATACCCATAATAAATGAAGATGCATGGGTATATTATTCAAATATGGAGGTTAGCATGTCAAACGATAACTCAGATGAACGCCGCCGCTTTAGTCGTATACCGTTCGAATCTAAGGCCCATGTTAACTCCCATAACGGTGAGTTATACCTTAATTGTCATGTTATTGATGTGTCACTAAATGGTATTTTACTTAAAAAACCTGATGCATGGTTAGGCAAAATGAATGATCAATACTCCATTGATCTTCTACTAGAAAATGCTCAACTTGTTATTAAAATGGATACTGATGTCGCTCATATTGATAAAGACACCGTTGGCTTCAGATGTACTCATATTGATCTTGATAGTATCACTCACCTTAAACGCCTAGTCGAACTTAACCTTGGCGATGAAGGTCTACTTAACCGAGAGCTTTCAGCATTAATTCATTACTAGTGTTACGATAAATCTAGGCATTTATCATCGCATCGATAGCTTCTGATAAGTGTCGAACAGCAATCACCTTAATACCCTTAATTGACTTCCTCGGTGCATTTGATGCTGGAACAATCGCATGGGTGAAGCCATGTTTCGCGGCATCACGAATACGCTCTTCGCCAGCTTGAACAGGTCTTATTTCTCCTGTTAAACCCACTTCACCGAATAATATCCAGTCTCGTGGGATAGGCTTATTTCGTAAGCTGGATATAACCGCAGCCAAAACAGCTAAATCTGCACCTGTTTCACTCAGTTTCACCCCACCTACAACATTAATAAATACATCCTGATCACTGCATGTGATTCCGCCATGACGGTGCAAAATAGCCAATAGCATCGCTAATCTATTTTGATCTAAGCCGACAGAAACTCGACGAGGATTACCAAGGGGGCTGTCATCCACTAAAGCTTGCACCTCAACGAGCATTGGGCGACTGCCTTCTCGAATCACTGTCACCACACTGCCAGATAACGAATCATCACCCCGTGATAAGAAGATAGCAGAAGGATTGCTCACTTCTTTCAAACCAAGCTCAGTCATACTAAATACACCTAGCTCATTGACTGCACCAAAGCGGTTTTTCACTGCGCGTAAGATTCTAAACCGTGTTGATGTATCCCCCTCAAAATACAAGACACTGTCTACCATATGTTCCAACACGCGTGGCCCAGCTAAGGCACCTTGTTTGGTAACATGACCGACTAAAATTAAAGTTGTGCCACTTGATTTTGCAAAGCGAACCAATTGGGCTGCACTCTCACGCACTTGGGCAACCGTACCTGGTGCCGACTGCAATAACTCAGTAAAGACGGTTTGAATAGAGTCAATCACCATCACTTGAGGTTTGCGACCATGTGCCGTTGCAATGATCTGTTCGGTATGTGTTTCAGCTAATAGATCGACGGGAGTTTTCTCTAATTGTAAGCGTTCTGCACGTAGGCGAATTTGTTGTAATGATTCTTCACCACTGATGTATAGCGGACTAATACCTGATGTTTGAGCCATCATCGCCATAGCTTGTAATAATAATGTTGATTTACCAATACCGGGATCACCACCAATAAGAACAACAGACCCTGTAACTAAGCCGCCCCCTAAAACACGGTCTAATTCAGGTAGACCCGTTGTCCATCGTACTGCTTGTTCAGAGGTGACTTCACTTAAGGATTGAACTTCACTCTTTTGTTCGCCCGCATAGCCTGTATGTTTTGCAATGGTTGTCTGCGTTGTAGCATTCGATGATGCCAGTTGAACTTCTTCTTCTAAGCTATTCCATGCACCACAATCAGAACACCGTCCTGCCCACTGCGGTGTTTGAGCACCACAATCTTTACAGCGATAAAGTCTTTTAGGCTTCGCCATGTTGATACTCCCTCAAAACTCTGTCACTTACTTGGCAGACTAATTCATACGGTATGGTCTTCGCTTGCTGAGCCACAGATTCAACAGCTAAGCCATCACCCCAAAGCGTTACTTTGTCCCCTATTGACACAGAACTAAGATGAGATATATCAACAGCAATCATATCCATGGATACTCGCCCAACGACTCGTGCAGTTTGATCGTGAACCAATACATTTCCCGTATTTGAGAGTTGTCGGCTATAACCATCACCATAACCAATGCTAACAATTGCTATTTGTGAATCCGCCTTAGCAGTCCAATCACCACCATAGCCCACATGCTTACCTGCTTTTACTGTTTGAATCGCCGTTATCACCGATTGAAGCTGCATAACTGGCTTTAAGCCTAAGTCCTCTGCAGAACGATCTCCAAAGGGGGAAATACCATATAACATTAGCCCTGGACGTAACCAATCTCCATGGCTTTCAGGGTTCGATAATATCGCAGCAGAATTAGCCATACTGGTTGCTAGCCCACTTTGGTTTGTCACTTGTTTTAATTGATTTAGCTGCTGTGTATTGCATGCATCATCAACCTCATCCGCATTGGCAAAATGACTCATCAACCCAATTGACTCTGACATATTTGGACTGGCTGATAATTGCTGAAGCACATCATTAAGTTTCTCTATCGGCAACCCTAAGCGATGCATTCCAGTTTCAAGCATTAGCCAACAAAAGCGTAATGGCTGAGTCAATTGTGCTCCGTCAAGTAAGTCTATTTGTGGCTCATTATGAAATACAAGGGAAAGGGCATGTTCGGCGGCGGTGTGTAAATCAACCACACTATGAACACCCTCCAAAATAACAATTGGTTGGCTAATTCCTGCTGTACGTAGTTGTAGCCCTTCAGGGAGTCTCGCTACAGCAAAGGCATCGCTGTCAGTTAAGGCATGTGCAACCTCAATAGCACCATGCCCATAGGCATTGGCTTTAATAACCGACATAATACGACTATTAGGTGCGAGCAGTTTAACACGTGAAAGGTTATGTTTAAGTGCCGCTAGATTAATTGTGGCAACAGGATATGTTTGCACAACTACTCATCACCATAATCGTCATAATTATTATAGGCAAAGTTCTCAAAACGAGTGTATTTACCTTGGAATGTCAGGGCGACAGTACCAATTGGACCATTACGCTGTTTAGCAATAATAATTTCCGCTTTACCTTTCTCTGGCGAATCTTCGTTGTACACTTCATCACGGTAAATAAAGACAATCAAATCGGCATCTTGCTCAATCGCTCCAGATTCACGTAGATCTGACATAACAGGTCGTTTATTAGGACGCTGCTCCAAGCTACGGTTCAACTGAGACAGAGCAACAACCGGAACATCCAGTTCTTTAGCCAAAGCCTTTAATGATCGCGATATTTCAGAAACTTCCGTTGTACGGTTTTCACCCTTACCACTGCCCTGCATCAATTGAATATAATCGATAACAATAAGACTTAAACCGCCTTTACTTTTTAATCGTCTGGCACGAGCACGTAACTCTGTGACGGTTAATGCGGGTGTATCATCAATATAAAGTGGCGCTTCATTCAGTATTGAGACTCCCGATGTTAGCCTTGGCCAATCATCGTCATTTAATTGTCCTGTTCTTAAACGGTGCTGATCAATTTGGCCTAACGATGACAACATTCTCATCGCCAGTGCATCTGCGGGCATCTCCATACTAAATACCGCAACAGGTTCATTACTCTTAATTGCTGCATTTTCTGCCAGATTCATTGCAAAGGTCGTTTTACCCATTGATGGACGACCTGCAACAATAACAAGATCTGCCGGTTGCAAGCCTGACGTTTGCGTATCAAAATCAGTAAAACCTGTTGATAGGCCAGTAACAGGACTATCGCTTTCAAATAAGGTATCAATTCGGTCAACAACCTTACCAAGTACATCTTTGACTTGGACAAAACCACCCGCTCGTTTAGCGCCTTTTTCTGCAATTTCAAAAACAAGTTTCTCAGCACTATCCAAAATGTCAGCACTGCTTTGACCTTCAGGATTGTAGGCAGAGTTAGAAATTGAGGTACCGACAGAGATAAGCTGTCGCATAACTGAACGTTCACGCACGATTACAGCATAAGCATGAATGTTTGCTGCACTGGGTGTATTTCTGGCTAATAGCCCAAGATAAGCAAGCTCACCCACGTGCTCTAATTCACCATATTTATCATGCCACTCAGCAAGGGTAACCACATCGACGGGAATAGATTGTTCAATTAATTGAACAATGGCATTAAAGATTAAACGATGATCGCGACGATAAAAATCTTGCTCAACAACAACGTCAGCAATTTTATCCCAACTTTCATTATCTAAAAGGAGACCACCCAGCACAGATTGCTCGGCTTCAATAGAATGGGGAGGGATTTTCAGCGCTTCTGTGGCACTATCCATATAGGAATCAGGATATGATAATTCATCTTCCACAGCAGTCGCCCTCACTTCTGGTAAGCATTAATGATCCGAAGCATAACGCTGTCGCTGTCAGCTTCACATCGTGTTAATTTCTGTATAAAACAGACAAAAATAACCACTCTCGTGGCCATTCATTTTAGCAAAGAATAAATGAGGCTGAACAAATGCTCAACCTCATTCAATCATTTTTCTAAAGGACTTCTATTAATTCTGAACATGTCATATTAAACTCAATATGCTTCTCAGAATGAGTAGATGTTCCTCTTAGTCTTCAGATTGCTCTTTAGCGATTTCTTCAGCTTCAGCTAATGCTTTCGCTTTTGCTTTCTCAGCTTCAGCAGCTTCAGCCAATGCAGCTAATTGTGCTTCTGAAGTGATGTTAATGCTTACTGCAACAACAACATCTGAGTGCAATTGAATATCAATGCTGAACTCACCTGTGTGACGCAATGCACCTTCAGGAAGACGTACTTCATTGCGTGCAATATCAGCACCTTGAGCATTTAATGCATCAGCGATATCTTGAGCACCAACTGAACCAAACAATTTACCTTCAATACCTGCATTAGCCATGATGTTTACATCACCAGCATCAACAAGTTTTGTCTTACGTTGTTCAGCTTCACCTAACAATTTAGCAGCTACAGCTTCAAGCTCTGCACGACGTGATTCAAACACTTCACGGTTACGCTTGTTTGCAGGTAACGCTTTACCATTTGGTACTAGGAAATTACGGCCAAAACCAGCTTTAACAGCTACTTCATCACCAAGATTACCAAGCTTCTGCATTTTCTCTAGCAAAATTACTTGCATCGTTCTATCCTCATTCGCAGTAAAAAACTGCTCTTAAAGTCACTCGTCTCATTCGCTCGAATGTCGACGAAAATTAAACCACTGTTCCAAAACACCTATCATCGCAAGCAAAACCATCATCTGCGGTAATATCACGATAAGTAGCACATAGATAGCTACCAACCAAAATGTATGTTTCTGTTTTTGTCTGACAATCGCATGGACGACAGACAAACCTTGCAAGGCAAATACAGTCAAGATAACAGGTAAACAATCCTGCAATATTGCCAATGATTCACCCAAAGGTGAAATGGCCGCTACCATCAAAATAGTAGTCACTATTGCAGCAGGTTTACCCAACTTAAGTTCTGTAAACTCACTTGCAAAACCACCTGGGTTATACAATTTAGCTTGCCATGCTCGGCCTATTAATAAACCTAACATTAGGTTCAAGCTAAAACCAGCAGCAATCAAACCCGTCATCATGCCAGACAAATTTGACAATAATAATTGTGTTTCCGATTCATCTAACTGCCAACTAGGCTGTTCGACGAACGTTGCCATAAATGGCTCAATTATTTCCTGCCACCATAATGCAGGATCAGGTAAAACCAAATAGGTCACCAACACGAGCACTATGCCTAAACCACCAGCCGCCAATAAACTAAGCGCTAATGATCGGGTATAACCCAATACCAAACTAATACCTAATATAGGTAACCAGCTTGATAACAAAAACAATCCAGAGATATAAAACTGTCCTAATAATAAGCCTGCTAACAAGGTGAAAACCACCGTACTAGCAACAACAATTTTAGCTCCTTCTTTTGGCCCCATACGTAATGTAGAGAGCGAAATAACACCACTCACCAAGTAACTTAGTGGTGGCAACATCAAAGCGCCTAATGAAAGTAATGCAACGGCGATGGCGGCTTGCCAACGTCCCTGCATTGAAAATACTGCAATACCCCGCAGCATAGTTCTTACGCTTTATTTTGGTTTGATGTTTCGAATAACAACACCGTTATTACTTATGCATATCGCAGTAAGGAATTAACGCTAAGAAACGCGCACGTTTCACACATGTAGCAAGCTGACGTTGGTAACGCGCTTTAGTACCTGTGATACGGCTAGGAACAATTTTTCCTGTTTCTGTGATGTAGTTTTTCAACAATGTTACATCTTTATAATCGATCTGCTTAACACCTTCTGCGGTGAAGCGACAAAATTTTCTACGTCTAAAAAAACGTGCCATGTTTATGCTCCTAGGTTATTAAGCGTCACGACGACGAGGTTTATCATCTTCGTCTTTGCGCATCATTGGTGAAGGTTCAGTGACAGCACTATCCGTTGTAACAACTAAGTTACGGATAACAGCATCATTGAAACGGAAAGCAGTTTTCACTTCTTCTAATTCCGCAACGCCACATTCAACATTCATTAAAATGTAGTGTGCTTTATGAATTTTGTTGATTGGGTAAGCCAATTGACGACGACCCCAATCTTCTTGACGGTGAATTGTGCCGCCATTGCTTGTTAATGTCTGCTGGTATTTTTCAACCATTGCAGGCACTTGTTCGCTTTGGTCAGGGTGGACCAAAAACACGATTTCGTAATGTCTCATTTAGAGCTCCTCACGGTTTAAACAGCCACCCAACTTTAATTGGGAGGCAAGGAGTTTCACCTTAGCTTCAAGGCAATCGAGTATTTTACGTTATTTTTATAGTTATTCGCAAGTAAATATCAATTAAAAACGGTTACTTACGTTCGGGACTATTAATCAAGCATAACGATTAATTGTT
>JAQRMU010000071.1:0-8719 GCA_028598975.1 Gammaproteobacteria bacterium
TTTTAGTGGTGCGCTTAACGAGAAGTAAATGTTTTTTTCTAGGTCTAAGTTAATTAAGTTTGGATTTATATTTTCACTGGTTTTTTCTTTACTTGTCACGCAGGTTAATGCGTATAAACCTAACCCGCCACGCCGGACATTCGGTTGTCTATTGAATGTGAGGTGCAAACCCTCTTTAATTGCACCATGACAAATGAATATCTATCGGCAACAACTATTGCACAGGCAAGCGACTGTGAAACTAAGTTGTACCTGAACAAAAAATACGGAAGGCAAGAAAGCGATAAGGAGCGTCTGCGTCGTGAGCGTGGTAATGAAGAGCACCTTCGTCATCATGTGGCGGCTCAGAGGTACGGTACGCCTAGAGGTGATTCACGCTGCTTTATTGCAACTGAGATTTATGGTCCGTTATCCAAAGAAACAAACATTCTCCGAAATTTTAGAGATACACAGTTATTGCCTTACGCGTGGGGGAGGACCGTAGTGCGATGTTATTACCTGGTATCTCCATTATTAATCCCTATTCTTCACCGTAAAACATGGTTGCGTAGAACGGTTAGATCTGTGTTGAATCGCATCGTATCGAAGGTGAGCTGGTAATGGAAATTACTTACATCTACATGCTTATCCTGACAATAATTCTTGTTGTCCTTGGTCTTAACTCCCTCAAAAAAGACAACGCCCGAAAATGGGCTATTCAAGAGAACATGCCTATAGAGCTTGAGGATGCCAAACTGGTTGCATCAGAACAATACATTAAAACAGATTTGCCAAGACGCATGCATGGCACGCTTGATCAGCTTTACCGCCTAAAAAGTGGCGTTTATGTATTGATTGACTCTAAGACACGAAAGCATCGAAAAGTGTACCGCTACGACATTGTTCAATTATCTGTATACCGAGCAATTCTGAATAGAAACGGTAAAAAGATGGCGCCTTACGCCTATGTCAGAGTAGTGACTGAGCAAGGCGTGCAGTATTTAAAGCAAGAACTTTTATGTGAAGAGGAGGTTATTGCTGAATACGACCGAGTAAAAGCGATTTTGTCAGGAAAGGAAGCTCCCGGCATTGTAAATAATAAAAGAATGTGTACGGGTTGCGGTCAACAGGCTAATTGCCCTGCATGGGATTATAAAACAGAAAAGGCGGACAAATATGCGAGTTAAATTGCTTGTGGCATTATTAATTATTTCAACCTCTAGTAATGCGGTTGAAATGATACCGGCAGATGATCGAGTCAAAGCGGGTGAAGAGCGGGTTAGATACACGTCCAATTTGGCTTCGCCAAAATTTCAAGACGAGGCCTCTCCTGTTGCAGCTGGCCAAGCCACTCCAGCACCAAAGAAGGACACTGCTAAAGTAGAAGATAAAACGAAAGGGGTGAATATTTTTGTTAGTCAATCACTAGCGAAAATCATGCCTTCAGGCTGGTTAGTTAAGCTTCCCGTTAAAGAAAGAATTCAACGTGTGACATGGGGCGCTCGAAAGGGTGAGGCTTGGACTGACACATTGAGCTTTATTGGTAAGCAAGCAGGTATCGACTTTATTGTTGATGCAGAAAGACGAATCGTAACATCAAAAAACTTTGTTCCATCTAGTTCTGAGCCAGCTAAAGCATCGCTATACGGTAATAGTCGAACATGGACTATCAGTGCAGGCGATGAAATTAGTTCAACCATTAAAAAATGGGGCAAGCAAGATGGTTGGCAAACATCATGGGACGTTGGTGAGCACTTTGTTGTGGCAACAGATGCAAGCTTTAAAGGTTCATTGAAAGAAGCTTTAAATGCAGTTTTAAAGAGCATTGCCCACTCCAATGACCTGTCATTAATGGCTGATTTCTACGAATCAAATAAAGTGTTGCGGGTTTACAAGGAGGTTAAATGAAGCTTCTATCCTTGGCTGTAACGGCTCTTTTAGTGTTGGGTGCAAATAGCAGTTTTGCAGAAGATGTGCGCCGCGTTTCATCTGGTGAAACATTATGGAAAATAGCGTCAGAATCTAAGTTTGAAGGGCATTCTACTGGGCAAACTGTAATTGCTATCTTTCAAGGCAACCCAAGCGCTTTCAATTATTCAAATATCAATTCTCTTCGTGCTAGAGCAAGGCTTATTTTGCCTGAGTATGAAGATGTGGAGGCGATCACAACGCATCAAGCATTGAATATCATCGCGCTTCACAATGAAGAGTGGCGCGAGGGAATAAAAACCCCGCGCAACTCCCGCCCAATTGCCCCTATAAAATCAGACGCAGCTGATCTTGCACCTAAGCTTAATTCTAATCCTAAAAAGACATCAAAAAGCGATGTTGCAATGGAAATTGCAGAGTTGAAAAGCGAAATCTTAGAAGCTATTAACGATATCACTGCAAGTCAAAACGTACTTGAAAAAAATATCGTTAGCAGTGACAGCTCTGCATCACCATCTAATTTAAACAACATCAAATCAAGGGTGCAACAATGAATCTGACTAAATTATCACTCCTTACTATTGCTGTTCTTGGTATTGCTGGCGCTACTGGCTGTACGAAAACAATCAAGGAGACGCAGAGCAGAATTGATGCTGCAGCAGTAGAAACAGAAAAAGCTGTCAAGCATGTTGGTGAAAGAGTCTTGCCACGCACTGAAAAAGAAGTTGTGACCTCAAATAAAGGGGCATGGCTTCCTATGAAGTCGGTAAAGCTTAAAGAGGAATTAGATCCTCGCTTGCTAAGAAACTTCACCATGAATAGAAATCTATCGGGGATTGAAGAGGTTGCAGAACGTATTGTGGCGATATCCTCTATTCCTGCCATTGTTACAGACGGCTTAAAAGCGGAAGCTGAGTCTCAACTACAGAAGGAAGGAGACGTTGTTGATGGCATGACAGATGGTAGCGTAAATATGATGGGAGGAGATGACTCTTATTACGTTTCTTATGATGGTACTTTGGCCGGTTTCCTTGACACTGTTTCAACTCGCTATGGTGTCTCATGGGAGTTTACAGATGGCGTAATTGAGTTTTATAAATATAAGACAAAAATGTTTATCGTAAAAACGGTGCCGGGCAGTGTTACAGCTAATGCGTCAGTTAAACCTTCTTCTAGCGAAGAGCAGGCGTCTCAAAACTCCACAGAAGTAAATATCACTGACGTTAATATGTGGATTGATATTAACGAGAGTATTGAGTCTATGTTGTCGGAAGGGGGTAAAGCGGTTGTAGCTCAAGCATTGGGAACTGTGACGGTAACAGATACTCCTCGCTCATTAAAAATGATTGAAGAATTTATCGATCAGCAAAACAAGCACCTAATGAAGCAGGTTGTAGTTAATGTTCAAGTTTACTCGGTTAAATTATCTAACAAGGATAATTACGGCATTAACTGGGCTGTTGTTAACGAAAGCTTAACCTCATCTTTAGGTTTGTCTTGGGAGGGTGGTGCGCCTCTGTCTAGTGCCGGCTCAGCTTTAACGCTGAAGAAGTTTTCAACGGGTGATGTCTTAAAGAGCGGTGAAACCGTGTCAACAAAGAGTAAATGGCAGGGTTCAGAGGCCTTTGTTGACGCCTTATCTACGCAAGGTGATGTTTCATCGGTGACGTCCTCTACAGCCGTCACGTTAAATAATCAGCCTGTGCCTGTTCATGTGGGTAAGTCAACAACCTACTTAGCGTCTTCAACAACAACGCCGTCAACAACGGCAGGGGTGCCTCCAACAACAACTATTGAAGCCGGGACGGTCACAACAGGCTTTACCTTAAATGTTTTCCCTCACATTCTGGATAAAGAAGAGTTGATTCTTCAGTACGCATTAGACCTATCGAGCCTTACCAGTCTTGGGGTTATCGCTTCTGGCGGTGCGCGTATTCAAACGCCTGAAGTAGAGACCATTCAAATGCTACAGCGTGTGAAGCTATTATCAGGTGAAACTTTAGTTCTTTCTGGTTATGAGGGCATACAGGATCAAACAGATAAAAGCGGAACGGGTGATGCGAGCAACTGGCTTTTAGGTGGAAGCACATCAGCTGATGCGTCTAAGGCTGTCATCGTTATTCTTGTGACACCAACAATCTTGGGTGACGAATCATAATGAGCGAAATTCATTCAGAACTCCATATTGCGCCGATAGACGGCATAAAAAGTGGCGGCTTTATCTCAGGTTTGTTTTGGCAAACAATACCAGAAGGGGCTAGCTCTTCGGAAGAGTTTGTTCGTGTACATGAAGAATTAGATTTTAATGCTGGTATATCCCGTGATGGTGATATCAAGCAGCTTGGCCTTTTCTCCCGAAAAAGAGTTAAAGGGGAGCATCTTTATTCCTTGGCTGCAACAGTTGTATCTGCTGTCGCTGAACGCTTTAATGAGACAACCTTTTTATTCACAGGAAAAACGCCTAGCGGTCAGTGGGTTTATATTTCTTGTCGTGATGGCTTAATCCTTCCGAATGGTGACTTCTCGGGCACTGAAGAGGAGGTTAGCAGCAAGTTTACGGCTGATTTGTCAGTGCATAATTGGAGTTTAGCTTTAATGCCTCCCGAGTGGGGTGAGTCGGATGACGCTTCAACTATTGCTCTCGATAGTCTGGTTGATTTTACAAAGCTAGGCCTCGATAAAAGAAACAAGATTGATCTTTATATTAGAGATCCTGCTGACACAAGAAAGGCAATCGCTCTTAGCTTTACTGCTGCAGTGCTGATCTTAGGTTCGTACCTTGGGTACGATTACTGGAGCAATACTCAGTTCGCCGCTAAGTTAGCCGCTCAATTAGACGCTGAGCGTCAAGCTAGAATTGCCCTTCAAATGAATCAAGTGATTCCTCCCCCATGGGAAAGCATGAGTGAACCTTTAGGGTTTGTTTCCGAATGTGTAAAGCAAATCTCAACACTTAGTATTAATGCAGGTGGCTGGGAACTGGAGGGAGCGTTCTGTGATAGAAACTCTGCAATTGGAACGTGGAATAGAGGTAAGAACAATACGATTGCTCATCTAAAAGCCGTGATGCCGGATGCCAAGATTAACCTGCTTGGAGGCCAGGCTTCTTACACGATCATACCGACTCATGAAGCACCTAAGCTTGGTGACACATTAGAGCCTAGGCAGGCTGTTTCCTCTTCTATGTTGAATAGTATGCAGCAAATTGGTGAGAGCATTGCTTTGGTTCTAATGCCGCCTCCGCCCCCTCAAGCAAGGCCTGACGGTACGTTTCCGCCACCTTGGGATTGGGTTGTGTATAACTGGACTGTATCAACTCATCTAGATCCCAACATTATTCTCAATTTACTGAACCGTGACGGCTTACGAGTAAAGCGTGTCAGCCTAGCAGTTAAAGAAGGCTTAACAGTCTGGACAATAGAAGGTATTCAATATGCAAGCTAAAAAACTAATCTGCGTCTCCGTTTTAATGGGGCTGTCTACAGCAGCTTTTTCTGAAACAGTCGATGTCACGCAAGAACAATTAGATCGCCAGAAAAGCGCTTTAGCTAAAAAGTTAGGAGACATCAATAACAATATTGTTTTGCTAGAAGCTCAAATTAAACAGAGCAAGCTAACAAATACATTATTGAAAGAACAAAAAGGTGATAGTGGGCCTCTTTCATCTATGCTCACTGAGACTGAGCCAGAAGAAAAAACCAGCCAAGTGCAACCTCCCCCGCCAGTGAAGGAAATAGATCCTGTTGAGCAAATAGTAGTTAACAGTATTGAGGGTTATGCCGGAGATATGTCTGCCCTAGTCTCTTATGGGGGCGAAGGTTTCTTTCAGGTTAAAGAAGGCGCAGAGATTACAGAAAAGTGGTCAGTAAAAGAAATTGGAGCCAGCTTTATTGTGCTAGCAACAAAGGGGAAAAAGCCGAAACTAAAAAGAATTGCTATTGGTGCTGTGCCACCTAAACAAAAGAATTATCTGGAAGAACAGTTCAATTCTTTTAATGCTGGAATGATGATTCAAAACTAAGAATCACTGTGGAAAAGATGTCAATTATGAATGCTGTAGTTACAAAAAAGGTGCTAACCGCAGAAGGCGGTAAATTTGGAGCTGACGCTTCGCTTCGCAACTATATCGCATTGCTAGATACGGGCGATTTATATGTGTCGAAATCGCATGTTTTTGATCCGCATGTCGCAACCTACATTGCAAAGCTAGGGCGAATGAAATTCTCATTCAAGAAGCACCTTGTAGATATGTCGGTGATTGCATCTTTTTATTCTGATTCTGGTTCTGATCGCAACCCAAAAGATCGCTCAAGCATGCAGCGTGATGGTTACGCTATTTTTAAGAAAGCCGCAGAAATGAGAGCTTCAGATATTCATATTCGAGTTATTACTGAAGAAAAATCACAAATATTTTTCAGGGTACATAATGATCTTGAGTTCTTTCGTGAGGATACGGGAGAGTATGGGGAGCAGTTATGTTCAACTATTTATCAGTCGATGACAAAGATCTCTGACTCAACATTTCAGTTAAATACGCGGCAAGATGCCAGAATTTCTGACAAAGATAATATGCCTCCAGAGCTTGATGGTTTACGTGTGGCTACCACCCCACAAGTAGGTGGCGTGCTAATGGTGCTTCGCCTGCTTTATAACGATGCCTCGACAGATTTTTCTCTCACCAACCTTGGTTACTCTGAAAATCAAGACAGAGTGGTTAACCTACTTAAAAAGCTGCCTACAGGAATTAATATAATTTCTGGCCCAACAGGGTCAGGTAAGTCAACAACGCTTGTACGTGTGCTTGGTGCAATTCATCAAACACATGAGGGTAGAAAGCACATTATTACTATTGAAGATCCTCCTGAATATCCAATTGAGGGCGCAATACAAACTCCTGTAGCCAATGTTGAAACAGAAGAAGAGCGTTCAATGGCCTTTCAAAAGGCGATTAAAGCGTCTCTTCGTTTAGATCCAGACATTATTATGATTGGTGAAATGCGTGACAACCCTTCGGCAAAGCTTGCTATCGAAGCGGCAATGACGGGGCATCAAGTGTGGTCCACACTCCACGCAAATAGTGCATTGGCTATTCCAGATCGACTTATAGATATGGGCGTTCCAGAAGCACTGGTTTACGACCATAATATTATTTCCGGCTTAATCTGTCAGAGACTCATTAAATTATTATGTCCTGACTGCAAGATCCCACTAAGCGAAGCAGAAGATAGATACAGTGATAAGGATTTAGATCGCGTCTTAAGTGTTTCTCTTTCAGGTAATATTTATGTCCAAGGGGCGGGATGCCCAACCTGTAATCATAAAGGAACCCATGGACGGGTATCTGTAGCCGAAACTATAAAAACGGATGCTCAACTTATGAAGTATTTCAGGGATGGTGATAAGTGGGCGGCTGAGCGTTACTGGCGAATAGATCAAGAAAACAAAACAATACTTGACTCCACTATAGAGAAGATTAGCCAAGGTCTTGCCGATCCCTTTATGGCAGAGATAGTTGTCGGGCCGTTAGATATGGGCGCAATTGAGCGTGACAACCGCATTTCTAGGGCAGAGGTGAACCGTGAAATTTAATAGTGAAGCGATTAATAAGTGGGCAGCTAAAAAGCTTTTTAGCTCAGATGACCGTAGAAGTATTTGGTTGAAACTGGCCAAGCTACTAGAGAACGGAGTGCCCATTCTAAAGGCAACGGAATCTATTCGTGACCGAAGAGTTAAAGCAAAGGGCGAAAGTGACTTTGCTGTTCTCGCCATGAAAGAGTGGATAACCAGAATGAGAAACGGCTCTAAGTTCTCAGAAGCTATTGTTGGATGGGCTCCGCACCAAGAAATCATGCTTATTAGTGCTGGTGATCGCAGTGGCGATTTACAGTCTGCGCTTTTGACTTCTTCAGATGTAATGATGACAATTAAAAAAATTAGAGGCGCTGTTATAGCGGGAGTTTTATATCCCCTTATTTTGAGCATTCTGGCTATCACTGTCGCTTACTTGTTCGGAACGAAAATATTTCCTCAGTTTTTCAAAATTGCTTCGGAAGATAAATGGCAGGGCTTTGCCACTTACGCAATCTCTTTCAGTCATTTTGTACAGGACTGGTTGTGGCTGGTTGGCGTGATCGTCGTGTTAGTTACTGTCTTGTTTTTTTACTCGCTTTCTCGCTGGGATGGTCCGGTCAGGAAAAAACTGGACACCATGATGCCTTACTCCCTTTACAGGGTCATTATTGGTAGCTCTTGGTTGGTTTCCTTGGCAGCCATGATTAATGCTGGCGAGCGTATAGAGGACGCCTTGCTAAGCATGAAAAAAGGTGCTGGAAAATGGCTTTCAAACAGAATTGATAGCTGTCTTCGCTACATGCGTCAGGGCCACAATATGGGAGACGCCTTACAAAAAACAGGGAACGGATTTCCTGATCCCGAAATAATTGAGGATTTAGGGGTTTACGCGACAGTCTCAGGGTTTGACGAAGCACTGCAAACGCTTGGCAAAGAATGGTCGGTAGACGCAGTAGAAAAAATAGAGCTTCAATCAAAAATATTATTCACCGTAGGCATTCTATTCGTAGCGTGTCTATTGGGGTTCTTAATAGCAGGACTTATGTCTATGCAGCTACAGCTTGGTGATGTTATTCGGGCGCGATAACAACATTGTATAGGCATAAAGGTAGTACAGCGCTTTTAAGTATAAAACTATAATTTTTAATCAAAGGAAAAAGAAATGAAAAACACAGTAACTCCGTTTAAGAAAAAAGGCTTTTTAGCAAAGCATCCAGGTAAGCAAGAAGGAGCGTCTCTT
>JAQRMU010000071.1:8819-10723 GCA_028598975.1 Gammaproteobacteria bacterium
TCTCGATAAGGCGAAGTTGATGGCGTTGTCAGATATTGAATTTTCAGATATTTACTTAGGTAAAACAAAGCGATATCTGGCAGGGGTGAAGGGGGGGGTGAATCCGCTCCCTGCGCCCGACTCTATCAAAGAAGACCTTGATAGCTTATGGCGAGAATGTGAGGAAGCAAACTTAAATAGTCACAATCGTGAAACCACAGTGTCGTGGAATGAAATGTTCTTTAGGATATCTCTACTGCAAGGGTTGGGAGAAAAAACCTATGTTGTTAGGGCTATGCCAAAAAGCGTCCCCAATCTTGATGATTTAGGTATCCATCCTGCAATCAAAAAAAGAGTGTTACAGACTAATATTTCAGGGCTTATCGTAATAGCCGGTGAGTTTGCAAGTGGAAAGACTACAACTGCCTCAGCGATAGTCAAAGAAAGACTGTCACTTTATGGTGGTGTGGCCATAACTATTGAAGATCCACCAGAAATGCCACTAGAAGGGACTCATAATAATGGTATTTGCTATCAAACAACGGTAGATGAAAATGAAGGGGAAACCTTTTCTTTTCTAACTAAAATGGCGGCAAGATGGGCGCCAGATATCATCTTTTTGAGTGAAATAAGGACTGCTGAAACAGCAGTCGAGGCCTTAAAGGTTGCATTAGCGGGTCGGCTCGTTATTTGTACGCTTCATGCAGCTAATGTTGTTGCTTCGATAGAGCGACTACATGCATTAGCGAACACCTCTCATGACCAACAAGGTGAGATATCTAGCTTGCTTGCAAGTGGGCTATGCAGTGTTGTTCATCAAAGTTTAGAAAAAGATCCTTCACCTCATAGAAGCAATTTAACAACCGAGTTTTTATTTCTTAATGAGGAGGGTGCGAAAGGTGCTCGCTCCATGATTAAAGCCAGACGATTTGGACAGTTGGGCACAGAAATAACGCTTCAATTAAACAAAGTCCTAGGCGAAAAATAAAATGATGCCTTTTGTAATGGCTATAGCAGGGATTGCCTTCTTCTCTATTACCATGTCTACTCATATACCGGCTGAGCAAGACCTTCAAGTTCAGGTTCAATCCGAGGCTAGAATCAATCAGTTTCGCTACATGCACAAGTCGGCTGCTATCTGGCATGCCGCCAGCCCAAGAGCAGATGGGAAAATTGACGCTGCAAATATTACTGCCAACTTACCAACCGGCGGAACATATAACGACGATGTTGTTTCGTTAATTAGTGGTGGTGTGGTTTATACATACACTCAAACGCCCCCTAACAGAAAGGATGTTTTGCTTTTAGGGAAGCATTCATTGTGCAGTGAAATGGTAGGGGTTACTCGAGCTGGAAACAGTTATCAACCAGCCTGTCTAGCAACGGGGCCGGGAGTGGGAGTTATTCCTACAGTAATACCGCAGGACGTATTAATTATAATGGGACCAGCATAAATGAGAGTTACATATAAAACAAAGCAGCTAGGTGTGTCCCTAGTAGAAATGATGGCGACCATATCTATTATGGCGCTTATTCTTGCTGGTTTAGCCAACCTTTCTAACAGGTATCTTGATGAAGCGAGAGCGGTGTCAGCGGGTATTCACCTTAGAATGATTAGTGATGCCATGAATGATTATCACCGGGATAAGTTTGCAGCTATTACGGCCGTAGCTACAGATACAGTGCCCGCCAAGATAAAAGTTGAAACTTTAATTGCTGACGGCTATCTACCTCCGACATTTAATCCTGTAAATGAGTATGGGCAGACGGTCTGTGCCTTAACACTCGAGCCTACAGCAGATCGGCTTGAGACATTGGTTGTGACCGAGGGTGGTTTAACGCTTACCGATGGGGAACTTCACTCCATGATTGATCCTTTAGGAGCGTCAGCGGGTGCTTTATTTACTGCTAACCCTGCTAACCCT
>JAQRMU010000072.1:0-52629 GCA_028598975.1 Gammaproteobacteria bacterium
CGTTTGTGTGGAATGTGCATATCTCGCATTACTCTCTTACTTATTAAAAAAAGTAAAAGTGCAATTTATACGCCAAAAATGACTACTTTATTTTTCAGATACTTAGCTAAAAAGACCACAGCTACGAACACCAATCTGGTTATTAACAACCATCGTGAACGGCTGCATTGAGCCAATTAAAACCAAGATAATGTTTTCTGAAGTTTTACGACATCACCAATGATGACTAAAGTAGGTGCTACGGGTTGTTCTTGCTCAGCAATCTCAGGTAATTTAGCAATCGTACTTACCCATACTTTCTGGTGTTCAGTTGTACCTTGTTGGACTAATGCTGCAGGTGTATCTGCTGCCAAACCATGTTCTTGTAACTGTTGAGATAAAACTGGTAAACCTGCTAAGCCCATATAAACAACGACTGTTTGCCTTGGTTGGATTAAGGCTTGCCAGTTTAGATCCAATTCTCCTTCTTTAAGTTGCCCAGTAACAAAGGTACAGCTTTGTGAATAGTCACGGTGTGTTAATGGAATACCAGCGTATGAAGAACACCCTGAAGCAGCGGTAATACCGGGTACAACTTGAAAAGGAATATTCTCGGCGGCTAATGTTTCAATCTCTTCGCCACCTCGACCAAAGATAAATGGATCTCCACCTTTTAGCCTTAATACTCGCTTACCTTGTTGTGCATGTTTCAATAATAATTGATTAATTTCTTCTTGTCGTACAGCATGCCAATCACGTTGTTTACCAACATAAACCTGCTCGGCTTCTTTACGAACTAATCCCAATACTTCTTTGCTAACAAGGCGATCATAAAACACTACATCAGCTTGTTGCATTAAACGTAATGCTTTAAATGTTAAAAGTTCAGGGTCGCCTGGTCCAGCACCTACTAAGTAAACTTCACCTTGCTGATGATCGTCTGCTTGAGTTTCATTAAGAATAGCTTCTAATGTTTGTTCACCAATATCATCTCGACCTGCTAAGACATGATCAGCTACTTTTCCTTGTAATACAGACTCCCAAAAACGTCGACGTATTGAAAGCTTAGGTAATTTATCTTGTACAGCTTGACGATAACGGCCAACTAAATCAGCCAGTCGTCCATAGCTTGGTGGAATTAATGTTTCTAAGCGTGCACGTAACTGCCTTGCCAAGATGGGTGATTTACCACCACTCGATACAGCAACGACGATAGGTGAACGGTCAAGTATAGAAGGAAGAATGAAGTCACATAGTTCAGGACAATCTGCCACATTTACTAATATATTTTGTGCTTTAGCCTGACGGTGAACGTCTCGGTTTACAGCTTCATTATCCGTTGCTGCAATCACTAGCAGTCTGTCTTTTAAGTGATCTATAGCAAATTCTGCATTTAGCCATGTAACTTCACCAGCATCAATCAAAGCCTGTGTTGTTGCTGAAACTTTGGGGGCAACCACAATAACCTCAGCCTGTGCTTTTAATAATAACCCTGATTTTCTGGCAGCAATATCGCCACCACCCACAACAAGACATGTTCGACCTTTTAGATCGACAAATATAGGCAAATATTCCATCTATTCTTCTTTTTTATCCAATGCTAATTTTAAACCTTGTAGCACAAAACCATCTTCTAAGTTTTGCACTACAGCAATAATACTCACTTTATCCATATTCCATTCATCATTACGCGGAATGATGGTATCTAGTTTGGTTTCACCATTATCATTCAGATCAAATGGGCCTAACCATGTTCGCACTAAGTTCTGATGATTAAATGTTGCGCCGGCATTATCCCCACCATTCACTTTATTAATTATGTCATTTTCACTAATTGCTAAATATAATTTTGAATACTGACGGTTATCATCACCTTGAATCGACACTTTGCTGTTAACAATAAGTTCATTGTCTTGTTCTGTAATATTTAATTTAATCTGGGCTTCTGGTTCAAAACCGTTTACTGCGTGGACAACATCTTTAACATGCTTTCTCCAGTTATGAATCACTTCACCACTGACGATGAACTCTGGTGTGTAAACGGTTTGATATAAATTTAATCGTGCTTGTTGACGTTGACGGTCTGAAAATACTGGGCTAGAAAAACGATCAACCCACCCTTTTGAGTCGTTCAAATAATCAATATGGAAACCTAAGACAATAAGCTGTTCATCGCTAACACCTTGATCTGAAAGTTTATGAACCCAACGGTCAGCTGCAGGGCATAATCCGCAACCTTCGGAGGTAAATAATTCAAGTACGGCTATTTGTTTATCCCCACTTTCAGCTTGCCAAGTTTGAGCAAATAAGAGTGTTGGTAATAATGTTATTAACCATGCTAGTTTTTTTACTGTTATCGACATGATATTGACACCTTAAAGGGTTACATCCTTGCTATCTTGGAGCGCTTCCTTATTATGAAAGTTCCGTTGATAAGCATCTGTAATCACAGCTAATTCTCTCATAACAGCAGTAGCATAACACCCTGCTGGTAGGAAAAATTCTAATTCCAACTGATTTTCCGTCATGAATTTCCATTTAAAGTCGGAGGGAAATAACCTCAATGAACGACGCTCCTGACTTAAACCCGCCTTTTCCAAACCCTGTTGCCAGTCTTGCCAGTCGGTCAACACACGCTCTTCTAGAAGCAAACTATCAGAAGAAACCGAGCTTCGCCCCTTCCCCCATAGTGGTCCAGTTGTATGAATATCCATCGTCTTTAAACGTACTAATACATCTTCATCAACATGATCCACATTAAATGAGCTAGCTTTTGTTCCCGCTAAGAGCATGACATCACCCACCAAGGCTTGATTCCAATTTCCTTGTCGGATTCTTTCAGCCAAGACTAAGTTAAATAACCATGATCGTGCTGCAGATAAATACATACTTTTTTGATTTCGTTTACGTGGCGCCTTTCCTGTTGAGAACCAATGTTCAACCCGGTATAAATTACCCAGTTGATGACCAAAGCGTTGTTCAGCAAAGTAGTTTGGCACTCCGTATTGTTTTATCTGCTCTAGGTTAGCCTGCCACGCAGCCTGTTCACCCTGTAAATCCGTTAAACGTAATTTAAAATAATTACCCGCTAAAACCCCACGTTTTAACTTCTTGCCATGGCGAGTTTGCTCAATGAGCTTTATATTATCTGTTTCAAATTCTGACCAGTTTGGTTCAGAGTGTCCTTCTAAATTAATACTAAACCACTGCGTCGTCATTGCATGACGATCTTTTAAGCCAGCATAGCCAACAGCGACTTGAGGAACACCAGAAAATGTAGCGAGTTCTCCCGCCAACCAATCTGTATTAATGCCCTGCTTCTGTATCTTTAACCAAACATGTCCACCTAAACCATCAGGTTCAAAAGGTAGCTTTTCATCTACTTGGAAGAATGCTGTTTGGCTACGACTATCTGCTGAGCACTGTGTTGCAGATGTACTTAGCCTAGGCAGTGATGAGAAATCAAAGTGTTTCAATCGTTAATCAGCTTTAGTCAATAACACAACGGCATGAGCGGCCACACCTTCTTTTCGCCCTGCAAAACCTAATTTCTCGGTTGTTGTCGCTTTAATATTCACGGCATCAACATCAATATTAAGATCATCTGCAAGTAATTCACGCATAAGTGGAATATAAGGTGCTAATTTAGGTGCTTGGGCAATAATCGTACTATCAATATTATTTACATTCCAACCTCGTTCTGCGAGGTCCAATACAACGCTTCGTAGCAAAATGCGGCTATCAATATCTTTAAACTCATCACTAGTGTCAGGAAAGTGATGGCCAATATCCCATAACCCCGCAGCACCTAATAATGCATCACAAAGCGCATGAATAAGCACATCACCATCTGAATGGGCTTCTAAACCATGTGTATGAGGAATGTTTACTCCACCAATAATAAGTGGCAAATCATCACTAAATTTATGAACATCATAACCGTGACCTATTCTCATAAACATTCTCTTTGTTGCTGTAAATATAGACTCGCTAATGCTAAATCTTGAGGTAAAGTAATTTTAATATTATCGGCATGTCCTTCAACCATCATGGGGTGTAAGCCCGCCAACTCCATTGCACTTGCTTCATCTGTCACAACTAATTGCTGTTCTTTTGCTGCATGTAATGCATTACTTAATGCATGCAAATGAAACATTTGTGGCGTTGATGCTCGCCATAGGCCTTGCCGTGACACCGTTTCAGTAATTTCTTGTTCTGAATTTGTTCGCTTCACCGTATCGTTGACAGGAATACCTAAAATCCCACCTACCGAATGTTCAGAAAGCTTAAACAACATGGCATCAATATCTTGATGGCGTAAACATGGACGTGCTGCATCGTGCACTAATACCCACGGATCATCATCAACGTTCGTTATTAATTCTGTCAGTGCATTTAATACCGAATCTGCTCTTTCAGTACCGCCAGACACAATATAAAGTGGGCAGTCGTACGTTTGTGAACAGTGTGACCACCATAGATCATCTTCAGCAATAGAGAGTACGATCCCTTTTATATTTGGATGTGATGCCAAGCGTTGCAATGTATGCTCAATAACCGTCTTTCCATCTAAGTCTAGATACTGCTTAGGACGATCTGCCTGCATTCTTGAGCCAATACCAGCTGCAGGAACAACTGCCCATACATTTTCTTTATTCACGCCTTGGCTCTTCTAAAATTTGGAAAAATGTTTCTCCGGGTTTTATCATGCCTAATTCACTACGAGCACGTTCTTCTAAAGCATCAAGATCACTTTTAAGATCCTGTACTTCAGCTGTTAAGACCTGATTCCGTTCTTCTAAAACAGCGTTATCTTGCCGTTGAAGTTCAACTGCACGATGAAGGTGTAATACCGATGGCAAACCATCATGACTAAACCACAATCGGTACTGCAATAAAAGCAATAGTACGAGGAGTAAAATCATTATGGGCTTCATATTAACCCTGCTTAAAAACCTTTAAACCTGGATATATAGCGCGCCCAGCTAATTCAGATTCAATACGAATAAGTTGGTTATATTTCGCAACGCGATCACTGCGAGATAATGACCCTGTTTTGATTTGGCCCGCCGATGTTGCTACCGCTAAATCAGCTATTGTTGTATCTTCAGTTTCACCACTTCGGTGAGAAACAACAGCGGTATACCCCGCATTTTTAGCCATATCAATTGCAGCAAAGGTTTCAGTCAATGTACCAATTTGATTCACTTTGATTAGAATTGAGTTTGCGATATTTTTCTCAATGCCTTGTGACAAAATCGACGTATTAGTCACAAATAAATCATCACCTACTAATTGAACTCGATCACCAATACGATCTGTTAATAGCTTCCAACCGTTCCAGTCATTTTCATCCATACCATCTTCAATACTAATGATTGGATATTCATTCACCCATGACTCAAACAAAGCTACAAGTTGCTCTGAGCTTAAGCTTCGACCTTCTGATGCAAGAACATACTTGCCTTCATGGAAGAATTCAGAGCTTGCAGTATCAAGACCTAACATGATGTCTTTGCCAGCTTCAAAACCAGCATTGGCAATCGCTTCAAGAATGACTTCAATTGCAGATTCATTTGAAGGTAAGTCAGGAGCAAAACCACCTTCATCACCCACAGCGGTATTCATGCCTCGTTTTTTCAAAACACTTTTTAGTGCATGAAATACTTCAGCACCATAACGTACCGCTTCAGAAAAGCTGGGAGCACCGACAGGAATGATCATAAATTCTTGGAAGTCGACACTATTATCAGCATGTGAACCACCATTGATAATATTCATCATGGGTACCGGCATTGTAGTAGCATCGTCACCACCAAAATAGTGGTATAAAGGTAAGTCTGCATCATTAGCAGCAGCACGAGCAGATGCCATAGAAATCGCTAATAATGCGTTAGCACCTAAACGCCCTTTATTCTCCGTACCGTCAACGGCAATCAACTTTTCATCAATCGCTTGTTGATCTGACGCATCCATTCCCATAACTGCATCGCCCAACTCACCATTAACGGCAGCAACGGCATTAAGTACGCCTTTTCCTAAATAACGAGTCTTATCACCATCACGAAGCTCTACTGCTTCACGCTGACCTGTTGAGGCACCAGAAGGAACAGCTGCACGGCCAACAATACCATTTTCAAGAATTACATCTGCTTCAACTGTTGGATTGCCTCGTGAATCAAGAATTTCACGACCAATGATATTAATAATTTTACTCAACCTTTTCTCCAAGTAGTGATGTCAATATCGCCTACGCTATCATTATTTTAATAACGAATCTTCGATGAAATCATGTTGTTTAACCGTACTATCAATGGCTTGCAGTGTCACTAAAAGTTCTTCCATTCTATCCAGTGGCCATGAGTTTGCACCGTCACTTAATGCTTTTTCTGGTTCTGGATGTGTCTCCATAAATACGCCTGCAACACCTACAGCAGTCGCTGCACGGGCTAGAACAGGTACAAACTCACGCTGACCACCTGAAGAACCACCCATACCACCCGGTTGTTGAACAGAGTGTGTCGCATCAAATACAACAGGACAATCCATTGCTCTCATTTGTGGCAAACCACGCATATCTGAAATCAAGGTGTTATAACCAAATGATGTGCCACGATCACACAGCATGATTTGATTATTGCCCGTTGATTTCGCTTTTTCAGCAACGTGTTGCATATCCCAAGGTGCTAGGAATTGACCCTTTTTGATATTCACCGGTAAACCTTGACTACAAACGTCAACAATAAAGCTTGTTTGGCGACATAAAAATGCAGGTGTCTGTAACACATCCACCACACTTGCTACTTCGGCTAGTGGTGAGTATTCATGCACATCTGTGAGCACAGGAATACCGTATTCTTTTTTAACTTTCTCTAAAATAGCTAGGCCTTTTTCAATACCAGGACCACGGTAGCTATTTACAGATGTTCTATTCGCTTTATCAAATGATGACTTATAAATGAAGTGAATGCCTAAACGGTCAGTCACTTCTTTTAGTTTACCAGCCACATCCATTGTCATTTGTTCACTTTCGACAACACATGTTCCTGCAATTAAAAATAATGGCTGTTTACCACCGACTTCTTTACCGCATAAATCCATTATTGTGCCCCACTATCTTTAGCTTCTTTATTTTTCTTCGCCGCATTAATAAAGCCATCAAATAATGGATGGCCGTGACGCGGTGTTGATGTAAACTCGGGATGAGCTTGGCAAGCAATAAACCATGGGTGGCCAGGGATTTCTATTAATTCAACTAAGTTTTTATCTTGTGACATACCTGAAAAACGTAAACCTGCATCTTCCAGTTGTTGTTTGTAATTATTATTAAACTCATAACGATGACGATGACGCTCAATCACTTCACCTGAACCGTAGATTTCAGAAGCGAGGCTCCCTTCATCCAATACACAAGGGTAACCGCCCAATCGCATTGTGCCACCTAAGTCAGAGTCATGATCACGTTTTTCAACGCTACCATCTTCTTTCTGCCACTCAGTAATCAGGCCAATAATTGGGTGTGCTGTATCAGCATCAAATTCGGTACTGTAAGCACCTGTTAAACCAGCTTTATTTCTAGCATATTCAATAACAGCAACCTGCATTCCTAAGCAAATACCTAAATAAGGAATGTTATTTTCACGGGCATATTGAGCGGTAAGAATCATACCTTCCACACCACGTTCACCAAAACCACCAGGAACTAAAATAGCATCCATATCGGCGATAATAGAGGGCCCGTCACGCTCGATAACTTCAGAGTCCACATAATGCACTTTAACTTTACTACGAGTATGAATTCCAGCATGAATTAGTGACTCAGATAGCGATTTATATGCCTCTGTTAAATCCATGTATTTACCCACCATGGCAATATTAACCATGCCATCTGAGTTATCAATGTTATCTGCAACTTGTTGCCATTGGCTAAGATCTGCCGGCTTCGCATCAAGGTTTAATTGTTTAACGACAATATCATCTAAACCTTGTTGATGTAATTCCATTGGAATTTTGTAAATACTATCAACATCAACCGCTGAAATAACAGACTTTTCTGGCACATTGGTAAACAGTGAAATCTTACGACGTTCAGATTCAGGCAACGGGCGGTCCATTCGGCAAATCAAGACATCAGGCTGAATACCAATCGTACGCAATTCTTTAACAGAATGTTGTGTTGGTTTTGTTTTAATTTCGCCTGCTGATGGAATGTAAGGCACCAATGTTAAGTGCATAAACAATGCATTATCACGGCCTAATAATGTGCCCATCTGACGAATTGTTTCTAAGAAAGGCAATGACTCGATATCACCTACCGTTCCGCCGATCTCAATCAATGCGACATCAGAATCGCCTGCGCCTTCATAAATACAGCGTTTAATTTCATCGGTAATATGTGGAATGACTTGTACTGTATTACCTAAATATTCACCTCGACGTTCTTTACGAATAACATTTTCGTAAATCTGACCTGTCGTATGGTTATTAGACTTAGTCATCTTAGAGTCAATAAAACGCTCATAATGACCGAGATCTAAATCTGTTTCTGCTCCGTCGTCCGTTACAAACACTTCACCGTGTTGCAGAGGACTCATCGTGCCGGGATCGACATTGATATAAGGGTCAAGCTTCACCAGTGTGACTTTCAAACCACGGGCTTCAAGAATGGCAGCCAATGATGCTGCAGCAATCCCTTTACCCAAGGACGAAACAACACCACCAGTAACAAATATAAATTTAGGCATATTTTTAGAGAGTTCTAAATTAAACGGTGCAACCAGAATAGTGGCACTCAAATCAGCTACATAAAATAACAGAAATAGACGTTTTTCTCAATGAAAATCTAGAGTTTTAACTGTGCTATATAGCCGCTCTGCTTATTGTTAATACTGATTAAATCACTTGTGCAATAGCCAACAATAGCCACTAACTCATCGTCACGGAAGATCAAAGGAATTCGTTCACGTTGCCATGGTGGAACGGACCATTGCTGGAATAAGTGCTTTACCGTCTTATGATGAGGTTCACCTTGCGGCTTTATTCGCTCTCCACCTTGTCGAAAACGAACGGTAACTTCACCCAAAAGTGCATTTTTAGAAAGGCCTTGCCCTTCAGTTTCTACCCACTTTATCCTACGTCCATCATCTAAAGAAAGATCATCGAAAGAGTCCACTTTTACCACATATTTATTATCATGATCTGTTAATGGCGGCATAAAGTAGAGTTGGTCTTGATAACGACGAATTTCAACCCCAGACCAACTTACCAAGGGCGCACTATCTTGCTTTGCTAAACAGACTTCATCAATTATTCGCTGTAAATTAACGGTTGATGGTAAAGGGAGTCTTTGCCAAAGAAGAATATGGCGCAATACATTGTGACACCGTGCAGTAGAAAGTGCTAATAATGCTGTAATTGGTAGTGAAGTGCTGGTCTTTTCAATACCAAGAAGAGCACAGTCTTGCTCCGCTAAGTCATCTAATAACTCACTCGTTTCAGCACAATGTGCTGCACTACGGCTAATTGTTTGTGCTGCACTCGGCCAACGTTCAACAATATCAGGCCATAATTTATGGCGAATATAATTTCTATTCCAACGTGTTTCTACATTGCTGGGGTCGTCAATCCAGTGTAATTGATGCGTTTGAGCATATGCCAGAATATCAGCTTTCGAAGTAGTTAATAATGGACGAATAGTGTGAACGTCACCTAAGCTAAAATGACGCGCCATTGCTGACAGTCCTTTAGGTCCTGCTCCACGAAACAATTGTAATAACACTGTTTCCGCTTGATCCTGCTGATGTTGGGCGGTGAGTAATATATCGTTCTTGCTTAAAGCCTTTTGTAAGGCAAGGTACCGAGCTTCTCTTGCAGCCGCTTCTACTCCCAAGGAGTCAATATTCTTTACTTTCACCTTTAAAGCAACAAAATGAACATCTAGCGCTTCAGCAATATCGGCACAATGATTTGTCCACTGAGGCGAATCATTATCTAAACCATGATCAACATGAATTGCCGCTAGATTTTTTAGCTGAGGGTGGTTTGATTGCGCTAATACATGCAACAAAACATGTGAATCAACGCCACCACTATAAGCAAGCCAAACTCGCTTTCCCGATGTTAATGCAACCACCTCATCTATAACTGTTTGCACAGACAATGCCTCGGTTAGTATTTAACCCTCAAATTCACCGTAACTAAGTAAACGTTGTTGGCGTTGCTCTACCAAAGTATCAAGTGGTAAATTGTCTAATTTTTTCAATTTCGCTTCAATCGCATTTCTTACTTTTTCCGCCATATTATCCATATCGCGATGCGCGCCACCCAAAGGTTCAGAAATAACTTGATCAACTAAACCTAAACCTAATAAACGTTCAGAAGTCACACCTAATGTTGTTGCCGCTTCTGGTGCTTTATCTGCACTTTTCCATAAAATAGAAGCACAACCTTCAGGAGAAATAACAGAATAAATGCTGTATTCAAGCATCATCAAATGATCAGCTACACCCACTGCTAATGCTCCTCCAGATCCACCTTCACCAATAACAGTGCTAATAATGGGCGTTTTAAGTTGCGACATTTCAAATAAATTACGAGCAATAGCTTCACTTTGACCGCGTTCTTCAGCACCAATACCTGGATAAGCACCTGGCGTATCAATAAATGTAATGACCGGTAAACCAAAACGTTCTGCCATTTTCATAACACGTAAGGCTTTACGGTAACCTTCTGGGCGCGGCATACCGAAATTACGTGCCACTTTTTCTTTTGTATCCCGACCTTTTTGATGACCAATTACCATAACTGGTCGTCCATTTAAACGGCCCATTCCTGTTACCAAGGCAGCGTCGTCACCATAAGCTCGATCGCCATGTAACTCTTCAAAATCAGTAATAATTCGATGGATATAATCTAGCGTATAAGGACGTTGTGGATGACGAGCCATTTGAGTCGTCTGCCATGGCGTTAATGATGAGAAAATTGATTCCGTGAGTTCTTTGCTTTTATCTTGCAACTTTTGAATTTCCTCAGTGATATTTAATCCACTGTCGCTACTCATATGACGCAACTCATCAATTTTTGCTTCTAACTCAGCGATAGGTTGTTCGTAGTCTAGGAAATTCAATTGCATTGTTGTTACCTTAAATTCAAATCTTAAGCGAATTATACACGCTTGTTTTGTTCTATGGGGTTATCCCAGTATCAATTCTGAAGTATCATCATCATCCTCAGCCCCTTCTCCCATCCGAATGGCGAGACCAAGATCATTTTTAGAGTCAGCATTTTGGAGTGCCTCGTCTAATGTGATCTGACCTTTTCGATAGAGTGTCAGTAATGCTTGGTCAAATGACACCATATCTTCCTCAGCGCTTTCTTTCATTGCTTCTTTAATTTCACCTATATGCCCCTTAGAAATTAATTCCGCGACATAAGGAGAATTCAATAACACTTCCACTGCTGGAACTAAAGTACTCTCAATACCTCGTAATAAACGTTGCGAAACAATTGAACGTAAATTAAGTGATAAATCTGTTAACAGTTGACGATGATAGACTTCTGGGAAAAAATTAAGAATGCGATCAATAGCCTGATTAGCATTATTGGCGTGTAATGTCGCTAAACACAAATGTCCAGTTTCAGCATAGTTAATTGCATGTTTCATTGTGTCCATATCACGAATTTCACCAATTAAAATAACATCTGGTGCCTCACGCAAGGCATTTTTAAGTGCACTTTCATAGCTAATGGTATCAATGCCCACTTCACGCTGTTGTACGATCGACTTTTCATGATGATGAATAAATTCTAAGGGATCTTCTATCGTTAAAATATGCGATGCAGAGTTACGGTTTCGGTGACCAATCATCGCCGCCAAGGTCGTTGATTTACCGGATCCTGTTGCACCAACAACTAAAATTAGCCCTCGCTTCTCCATAATAATATGTTCAAGCGCATTAGGCAGGTTCATTTCAGAAATATGAGGAATATGACTTTGAATAAAGCGAATAACAATGGACACTTCGCCTCGTTGACGAAAAATATTGACCCTAAAACGTCCAACCCCTTTAAGAGGAATGGCAAAGTTACATTCTAATGTTTCTTCAAACTCAGTCCGCTGTTCATCACTCATCATTGCCTGAGCTATTTTATGCACTTCACCTGGTTTTAACTTAGCTTGTCCAACAGGGCGAATATTTCCTTCAATTTTAAGGTGAGGTTCAGTACCTGTACAAAAAAACAAATCGGAGGCTTTTTTCTCCGCCATTAAATTTAGGTAGGGAGTTACTTCCACTAATTGAATCCTCTCATTATTAATATCTTCATTATTAATCCAATCGTATACGATACACTTCTGCTAAAGAAATCTCTTTATTTTTAGCACGTGTCAATGCATTTGCAGTTAAAGGTACCATTCCAATATCTAGCCCTTTTTGGTGAATTTCTGTTGTTGTCACGTCTGCTTTAATAATATCTCTAATTTCATCCGTTACTTGTAATAGTTCATACACGGCAATACGCCCACCCACACCTGTTTGATTGCATCGTTCACAACCCACACTATGGTAATAGCTGTCTTCAGCAGGGATTTTTAATGACTGCCTGACAAGCTTATCAACAGGTTCAAGTTTTAAACAATGAGGACAGTTTTTCTTAACCAACCGTTGCGCTAAAACACCTAATAAAGAGCCATTTAACAAATAGGGTTCAACGCCCATTTCAATTAAACGCGTTATAGCACCTGCCGCATCATTAGTATGTAATGTACTTAGCACTAAATGGCCAGTCAAAGCACTTTCAACGGCAATTTTTCCCGTTTCTTGGTCACGTATTTCCCCTACTAAAATCACATCAGGGTCATGGCGTAAAATATTTCTTAATGCTCTGGAAAAGGTGTAACCGGTACCATGATTAATCTGTATCTGCTCAATCCCATCCATATGATATTCAACAGGATCTTCAACCGTAATAATATTAACGTTTTGTTTTTTTACTTCATCTAAAGCTGCATATAATGTCGTCGACTTACCTGAACCAGTTGGCCCTGTCACCAAAAAAATACCATTACTTTTATGTAATAAATCTATAAAGATATCTTCATCATGCTTATTAAAGCCAAGTTCCGCAATTGATTTCAAACCTACTTTAGCATTGAGCAAACGAATAACAACACTTTCGCCTTCAACCGTTGGCATAATCGAAATTCGTAAATCAACCATACTCTTACTGGTTCGAACACAACTTCGTCCATCTTGAGGAATTCGTCGCTCAGCAATATTCATACTGCCCAATATTTTTATCCGACTCACAACCGCAGGTAATAATGATTTACTTAAAAAGCGTATTGTCGTTAATGTGCCATTTAAACGGTAGATAAGTTCCACATTCTTTTCACGAGGACGCAAATGAATATCAGATGCTTGGCGATCGATCGCATCCCGAATAATATTACTCACGAGCCTAACGATTGGTTGCTCACTTCCTAAGCGCTCAAGCTCCCCCTCAACCTCATGAATGGGGTGTTCTTCGATAGACTCCAAAGCAAGCTCATCATCTTGTACACCATAGTATTGACGAACGGCCCATTGCACATCTTTTAAAACAGCGACTGATGCATCAATCTTTAACCCCGTAATAAAGGCTAAGATTTGATAAATATCTTGTTGTAATGGATTGGCTATAGCAACCGCTAAATTGGAATGATCAGAGCTTAACGGGATAACATTATTTTCTCGTGCAAATTCTGCAGGAATCAAGGCAAGAACAGCCTCACTAAAGTCGTAGTCTCGCAATTCAATAAAAGGTAGTCCTAAGCGATCAGCTAATGCTTTTTCAGCACCTTTCACCGTAACTTTTTTACTGAATTCTTTTCCCCTTTTGGCAGCGCATCTTTTTCCATTAGCTCTAATGCATCTAATGAAAGAGGACCATTATGTTCAAGGGACTGCTTGTCATCATTAATCGACACATCAACTCCTATGCTTGCACGTTGTACTTCATTCTAACAGCACTCACCATTGGTAGTGCCGCTAAGTCAGATAATAATGCATCTGTCGGTACAACTTTCCAATTTTCTCCTAACCGAATAAGCGTTCTAGCTGTACTATTTTTATAGTCTATTTCTAATGCCGTCAACCCTTCTCGATAAGGCGTTATAGTATGTTGCAGTGACTCAACCCACTCATTACCATCGGTATCACTCTCAACATTTACTACTAAGGCTTTACCACACATTTCACGTGCCCTAGCCATATCATAAACACTTTCTGCCGTAGCCGCCAAACCACCGGTAAAATTATCCTGACCAATTTTGCCTTGAATAACAACCAGTTTATCGGGTTGTAACAATGTTTGGTACTGCTCATACACCTCTGAAAAAACACGTACTTCTAGGCGAGCCGTCTGATCATCCAATGTAATAAAGGCCATTCGACCACCATTTTTACCCTTCATGGTGCGAATAGCCACAATCAAGCCCGCAGTAATAACTGAGATTTCATTACGCTGGTAGCCTTTTGATTCTGGCGCATCCAAGTCACTGATTCTTTTAGGAATGAATCGACTTAATTCATCAACATAACGATCAATAGGATGCCCACTTAAATACAAGCCAAGCGTTTCTTTCTCTGCAATCAATAGTTGTTCTTCCGACCATTCTGGTGCTTGCAATAATGGCTCTTCAACATGCTCAGTTTCATCAACAGTCAGTAAGCCAAACATGTCGTTTTGGCCACTTACGCTATTATCTCGATGCTGACCAGCTATTTGTAAAGCCTTCGTAATACTGGCTTCCAAGCTTGCTCGATGCCCACCTAATGAATCAAAAGCACCTGACTTAGTTAAAGAGTCCATCACTCGGCGGTTGACCTTTTTCATATCAACCCGCTGGCAAAAATCATATAGGCTGGTAAATGCTTCACCCTGCGCACGCTCCGACACAATACCTGCTAATGCCGCTTCCCCCACACCTTTAATAGCACCTAAGCCATAACGAATAGACTTTTCATCAGCGACAGTAAACTGAATCTTACTATTATTCACATCGGGAGGTAATACACTCAAACCAAGATCACGGCAGTCATCAATCAAGCCAACAACTTTATCCGTATTATCCATATCAGCAGACAATACAGCGGCCATAAATGCAGCGGGGTAATGTGCTTTTAACCATGCTGTTTGATAGGCAACCAAAGCATAGGCTGCTGAGTGAGATTTATTAAAGCCATACTCAGCAAATTTTTCCATCAAATCAAAGATGGGGCCTGCCGTCTTTTCATCAATATCTCGGTTTTTAGCACCTTCTAAGAATAGTTCTCGTTGTTTTGCCATTTCTTCTGGCTTTTTCTTACCCATAGCGCGACGTAGCATGTCGGCACCACCGAGGCTATATCCCGCCAGCACTTGGGCAATTTGCATTACTTGTTCTTGATAAACGATAACCCCATAAGTCGGCTTTAATACTGGCTCAAGATCAGGGTGCGGGTAATCTACTTTTGCACGACCATGTTTTCGGTTTACAAAGTCATCTACCATGCCCGACTGCAAAGGCCCGGGTCGGAACAAGGCTACTAGAGCAACAATATCTTCAAAGGTATCAGGTTGAAGACGTTTAATTAACTCCTTCATACCACGAGATTCAAGCTGGAATACAGCGGTTGTTTCAGCCCGTTTTAAAAGGTCATAACTGGGTTTATCATCAAGCGGTAATAGTGCAATATCAATCTTAGCGGCTTCATCTGCTGGCAGCATTTCTTTAACATTCTTCACAGCCCAGTCAATAACCGTTAATGTTTTAAGCCCCAAGAAATCGAACTTAACCAAACCGACATCTTCGACATCATCTTTATCATATTGAGCAACTAAACTCGCGCCATTTTGCTCACAATAAATCGGGGTATATTCCGTTAATGCTTTAGGGGCAATAACAACACCACCCGCATGTTTACCAACGTTTCGAGTTAAGCCTTCCAACTGCAAAGCCAAGTCAATTAAGGTTTTAACATCGTCTTCTTTATCATAGCGCTCTTGTAATAAAGGCTCTTGCTCTAATGCTTTTGTTAGTGTCATCTTTATTTCGAAGGGCACCAATTTAGCTAAACCATCAACCAAGCCAAAGGGGAAGCCTAATACCCGTCCAACGTCACGTATAACCGCTTTTGCTGCCATCGTACCGAAGGTAATGATTTGCGACACATGATCTCGACCATAATGCTGAGATACATATTCAATAACACGATCACGCCCTTCCATACAAAAGTCGATATCAAAATCGGGCAATGATACCCGTTCAGGGTTTAGAAAACGCTCAAAAAGCAAATCATATTGCAGAGGATCAATATCAGTAATCTTTAATGCGTAAGCTACCAAAGAACCCGCACCAGACCCACGCCCCGGCCCTACTGGGACTTCATTATTTTTTGACCATTTTATAAAGTCGGCAACGATCAGAAAATAACCAGGAAAGCCCATTTCATTGATTACATCTAATTCAATTTGTAGGCGGTCTTCATATTCTTTTCGGTTTTCTTCTAAGTCAGTAGCATCAGGAAAAAGTACTGGTAAACGTTCTTCCAAACCTTCGAACGATTCTTGACTAAAGAACTCTTCAATAGTCATACCTTCAGGAACAGGGAAGTCTGGTAAATAATGTTCGCCTAGTGTTAACTGAGCATTACATCGTTTCGCGATTTCAATCGTATTTTCAATCGCTTCAGGGATGTCACTAAACAGCTCAATCATTTCATTCGCTGATTTTAAGTATTGCTGTTCAGAATAATTTCGTGCTCGTCGCGGATCATCTAACAAGCGACCTTCACTCACACAGACCTTAGCTTCATGTGCTTCAAACTGTTCAGGCTGCAGAAACCTCACATCATTTGTGGCAACAACAGGTAAGTTATGGCTAACGGCTAAATCTAATGCAGCTTGAATATAACGCTCTTCATCTTCTCGACCTGTACGAATCAACTCCAAATAAAAGCGATCTGGGAACAAATTCATCCAATGGCGAGTAATACGCTCTACATCAGCATGTAAATTGTTTAATAAGGCTTTACCCAAAAGCCCCTCTCGACCACCAGCTAAACAAATCAAACCTTCCGTTTGCCCATCTAACCACTCAAGCTCAAGCATTGGTACGCCCAGATGCTGCCCTTCTATATAAGCACGTGATAATAAGCGTGATAAATTGAGATAGCCCTCTGTATTTTGACATAAGACCACAAACCGACTGCTTTTCTTCGGGTCGTCAGGATCACGTAAACGCAAATCCGCAGCAAGAATAGGTTTCACACCAGACTGTTGTGCTGTTTTATAGACTTTTACTGCTGCGAATAAATTATGTTGATCGGTAACGGCAAGGGCTGGCATTCCTGCATCAGCCACCGCCTTTATAAGAGGTTTTACGCGAACTAAACCATCGACTAAAGAATAGTCGGTATGGAGGTGTAAATGGACAAACTGCTCAGACATATAAACTTAAATGCTCAATGATTACTTTTATGGAAAGCGAACAGGCTCAGGCTTCACGCCCTGCCCAAGTGTCGCATCAACAATTGCTTCTGCTTCTTTTTTCCCCATTGCAAATGCATCAGACTCGCTCATAGCGGGTTGAAATGCTTGCATCACATTTGGGGTAGCATCCATATCTTGTTTTAAATATAAAGTCTGAGTTGGGTAGGCAAACTCCACATCTAACTGCTTTGCCAACCTTAGAACATCTAATAAAAAGCGGTGTCGTTCGCGTAGCTCAGTATTCCAATCCGGCGTTTCCCAAAACACATAAACAAGAATATCTAAAGACGCGGCATTATATTGATTAAAGTACACTTGGTAATAATCTTTACGCATATAAGGGTGAAGCTGAATTAACGACCGTACTCCTTCACAAAAAGCATCAATCTTCTCAGGTGGCGTGTCATAGGTTAGCCCCAACATCGTTTTCATACGACGATAACGTCGCGCACCCATATTATCGATTTTAGTTGTCGTTAATAAGGCATTTGGCAATGTAATCAATGAATTATAAAATGTTCTTATTCTTGTACTTCTAAAGCCAACCTGCTCTACCGAACCTTCAACATCGCCAATAATCACCCAATCACCAATATGGAAAGGACGATCTAATAACACCGTTAGAGATCCAAAGAAGTTGCCCAATAAGTCTTTTGCAGCCAAGGCAAAGGCCAAGCCACCAAGCCCTAGTCCAGCAAGCAGACTGGTCACATCTACATTCAAATTATCAGCAGAAAAGATAATACCGATAACAACAACAAATACTTTCATACTCTTACTGATCATTGGCACCAGTAGATCATCAAACTTATTATCTGTCGCATTCGCTTTTTTCATCAACAAGGCATGCACAACATCAACAAGGCGGAACGCACTCCAAATTGCAGATAAACTTACTAACAATTTCACCGCAACAGATAAAATAATTAGTGCCGTATCAGGCAATGCTAAAAGCCCTAAACCAAACCACCAAATAAGTGCCATAGCCATCAAACCAAGCGGCCTTAAAACCGTATTATCTAGGTCTTGATAGCCTGTATTTTTTCTCTGCCAGAGTGTGACATTTCTAGCTAAAAACCACGCTAAGGTTTTATCTGCAACCATACCAATAAGAATCACAATTAGAATGCCGATCCACTGCCAATACTCTAATAAAAACTCTTCTTTTAATACTTCCGGCATCAGTGCACGAACCTTAATATAAAAAGGCAATGACACTTGAGGATCGCTCGCCCCATGCTTTGCAGGTTCCTCTAATAAACCTTCTAATATTGCCGGTAATGCCTCTATAGTGTTTTGACTAAATAACCAACGTCCATCCACGTGTTTAATAATCTCAACTTGGCCTTGAGAATATTTACCAAACACATAGCTACCGCTTACAGGATTAGTTGAGATAGAACCTAGAACGACCTTCTTACTTCGTTCAATAACAGATGATAATGTCTGGGCCAACTCTTTCCCTTTCGCAGGTCGAATAAGTTCACTAATACCCGATAAATCTAATGTCGATACCGCATCATTAATCTTTTGTTTTTGCCCATTATTAACTGCTTGCATTGCTGTCAGAAAAGTAGCCATCGTTTTACGAGGATTACTTAATGATTCCGGTATTTCCACAACCGCTTCAGTATGACTATCTTCAATAACATCAGCACTCATTGCCGGAATATAAAACAATAAACTAAAAGCAATCAGTAGCGTATGAATTAGGATTCTCATGATAAATTTAACTCCAGTTCTGGATCAGGTGCATAACTTAAAACCATTTTCGCAGCGTCTTTCCACTCTTGACTAGCAAATAAATCTTCACGATTCATAGCATGACGACCATGCAATCGAATTAAACGCATATGTCGGAGTGGGTCATCGGCAAGCTTAAGTCCATCAATCACTTGTACTGCACTGTCAGGATTATTACAGACTAAGACCATATCACAGCCAGCATCTAATGCGGCCTCTGCTCGCTCTAAAGGCCCACCAATGATAGCGGCACCTTCCATACTCAAATCATCACTCAGAACAGCACCTTGAAAGCCGAGACGATCTCGTAAAACGTCTTTAATCCAGAAAGGGGAAAAGCCAGCAGGTAAACTATCACTTTGTTCATAGACAATATGTGCAGGCATAATTCCGGCTAACTCTGTCTGACATAGTCGACTGAAAGGTAATATATCTGCCTGAATCATATCTTCGAAATGTCGCGTATCTACGGGCAAGCCGAGATGGGAATCGACCTCTACTGCTCCATGGCCGGGGAAATGCTTACCCACCGCTGACATTTTCGCTCGCTTCATACCTTGAATATACGCATGCGCCATTGATGCAACGGCTTCAGGATCTCGGTGAAAAGATCGGTCACCGATAATGTCACTAACACCATAATCAAGATCTAAAACTGGAGCAAAACTAAAGTCAACACCGACAGCACGCAGTTCTGCCGCCATCAACCACCCCGTTTTCTCAGCACGTTCACGTGTTAATTCCGGATGTTGCATAAAATGCTTACCCAATGAACCGACCGGTGGTAATCGAGTAAAGCCTTTTCTAAAACGTTGAACACGACCGCCCTCATGATCAACCGAAATAAGTAAATGGGGATCTCGTAATGCTCTAATACTTTCTGTCAGCGCAGTGACTTGCTCTGGAGACTCATAATTGCGGCTAAATAGAATAACTCCACCGACAAGTGGATGCTGCAAAATATCGCGTTCTACGTCACTTAGCTCCAAGCCAACCAAGTCGACCATCAACGGGCCTAATGTCATCAGTCATCACCTTATTCATGGATCATCACCCGAGTACCTGGAGACACCAGATCAAATAGAGTTAATAAATCCTTATTATGCATACGAATACAGCCATGAGATAAAGGCTCGCCCATAGGCAAAGCATCAGGACAACCATGGATGTAGATATAACGTTGCATTGTATCAACATTTGCCAATCTGTTTTGTCCCAATTCAAGTCCACTGAGCCATAAAATACGCGTTAAAATCCAATCTCGCTCAGGAAATGTCAAACCCAGTTCAGGCGTATACACTTCCCCCGTAGGTCTGCGACCGACAAAAACCGTATTTTCAGGTTCATTAGCACCGATACAAGCACGAATTTGGTGTAAACCTCGTGGGGTACACCCACTGTCCTTTTTCTCTCCAGCACCATTTAAAGCCGTTGAGATCGAAGACTCAAATTTTAAGTCATCACCGCCAAAGAAATAACATCGTTGGTCTTTAATAGAAATAGTTAGCATAGCGTTAACTATACCCGTAACTATTAAAAATACAGTTTTTTTTACTTTTCATTCCAGCTCCCTGTCATCCCAGCATGCTTTTAGCTGGGATCTACTTAAAATAGTAGCTCCAGCTAAAATGCGGGAGTACCGCTTTAACATCTGCATCTCCAATTAAATTGAGTCTATAACTAATTTCAGATTAATATTGAACAGCCCCGAAGAACATAAAATATTGATAAAAAACCCAGTGATTGAAAATCAACATTGACTATGCCATTATCCCCTCTCAAATACATGGATGTATTTATTTCCCCGCTTAACCTTGCATCCAGATTACAGGGAAAGCATGTCCATCTATGTATAGAAATCATAGGGAAACACTCTTCCCGTTAATGACAAGTTAGGGATAATATATGCCTCGTAAAACACTACCAAAGATGGCTGTTGTAAGGGCCGCTGATGCTTTTGCGACCACTGGCGAAATACTTATAGATATAAGACCCTATGGCATTGAGTGGCCATATCCATTTGTAGTCAATATTGCATTATCAATTGAGCTTTATTTAAAGTCATACCTCACTGAAGATGACTTAGTTCCATACTTTACCAAAAATGATGGAACTGTCATATATCAAGGGTTTTCGAAATGCCTCTCAAAAGAGCATAAGCTCGAAAAACTTTATTCTCAAATTCCAGCAAAGATTAAAGACTGTATTGAAGATGAATTTAACAAAAGCTCCCTAGCTTCTAGGTTTAGTTCCTTTGATGAAGCGTTAGAAAAGTTTTCTAATTCATTTATTAGTGCCAGATATCCATATGAGAAGACTGGTTTCAAGTTTGGATGCATTTCAGATCTAATGGATATTTCTCAATTTTTGAAAGCTACAATTTATAAGATAGGTGAAATTAGAGATCCCGATGAAAATTCCTAAGCTTGTTCGCTGTCATCCAATGGGGCGGTAGCTTTATTCTCATTTTCCATTAAAAGGACTATTGGACTACATGATGAAAAAAGAAATTTATACCTAAACACTGCCGAAAGAACTTAGCATTATGTTTCTCATCGATCCTGTAGCGTTGTTAGCATTTTCAATTATTTTTATTTAAAACAGTCTTATATCGCTTCTGTCATATTTTTTTATTGGCACAGTCACTTTGGCAATTAGCTTTATTAAGATTATCACCCTCATCCCAACCTTCTCCCTCAAGGGAGAAGGAGCCAAGATGTAAACTCCCTCAAGAGAAAGGCTTAGCTCTTAGCTCCCTCTCCTGCTGGAGAGGGCTGGGGTGAGGAGAGATACAATTAAGGATTGAAACGAGTGTTAATATCTATGCCAAAAAGATACAGAAAGCACATGATTTATCATTCAAACTGTAAGATTTTCCACCTCGTCATTCCCGTGAAAATAGGGAGCCAAGGATAGTGAGGAGATTCACTGCCCATGGATTCCTATTTTCATGGGAATGACTGACTTTTACTGTTTTTTTTACTGCTTGAATGATCAGCTACGAATAAACCTAAATGGTAAGTAGAGTAAGACTAAGAGTAATAAGGCAATACTTGCAAACCATGGTGCCCAATTGTAATTAACAATTTGATCACGTGTTTCTACTTTGTTTTCCAATGCATCAATCACTACATTTGATTCTTCTGGTGATAAAACAGCATCAAAATCCAACATCTTTGCAAGTCGTTGTATATGCGCCTTTTTCTGTGCTGATAAATGTTCAGTTTTAGGTCGAGCGGCTCGCATTTCTGCTGAGTCACTTCGCAGTGAGGCATAAACATCTTCATGTAATACTTCACCTTGTTTCCAGAAACCATCAGCTGTGCCATCAAACTTATGTTTAGGAATAGGTAATAGTTCATCCCCGCCCACACCAACAAAGATCCCAGTGACTCCATCAAATTTCTTTTTGTATTTAGGGTATAGCGTCTCATGCAATGGCGGTGCTTCATGTCCATCGGTAATGAACACGACATCAGGACTAGGATCCATAAGTTTTGCTTGATCAATAGCACCAAATGCCGCTTTCGATACTTCACTTGATAATGCCCATGCTATCGAGCCATGAATTTTTGACAACATTTGCGTTAGATCGTTATAGCTTGCACACACTTCTACAGGGTTCATTAACACTAAGCTACGTGACTCACTAAATGCAGCTAAGCCCACATGTGAACCACAGGGCAGTTTTTGTAAGGTTTTCTTAGTGTAGTCTTTTGCCCATGTCAAGCGACTCACTGTTTCACCATTTAATTCAACATCACTTACATCCATACTTTGAGTGATATCAAGTACAAACAGTAAATCCATTACTTTTACGCTGCGTTCTGTACGAGGAAATACTAATGCTAATAGGATCAATACCATGATTATCAGCATTAAAAATGCTGAAGCTGTGATACGTGATTGATAGGATAGTTTCATGGTAAATCAACTCTAAAGCCAACTGCTTTAACAATAACCTGTGATGAGCCCTTTTTCCCCCATTCAGATTGTCCCATTTCCCCAGCTTCTTCTGGATCTAACAATAATGCATACTCCAAGTTAAAGCGTGCATTCCAAAGGGATGAGTCAATCAATAGTGCATTTCGGTAATCTTGTTTTGCTAGCCCAAGTAATGCTGCTCGTCCGGTATCCGCCGGTGGTAAAGAGACTACTTCTCGTAGGTGTATATTTGCTCGATTAAAGTATGCAGCGGCCTCAAGCACAGGATCAACTGTTGTGAGTGCTGTCGTTAAACGCTCTAGTGCTTTATCTGAGTGTCCATTCTCGGCATCATCAAAGGCTTTTGCGAACTGCGCTTTTTTATGTTCAGGAACCTGTTCAATCTCACTTGGGTTACTAATAAAACTATTCAACTTATTAGTTTGCGACAATGTCCAACCTGCGTGTCCCGCGCCCAATGTACTTGCTCCTGCAATGGCAACTAAAGCCCAATGCGCTATATGTAATGAATTAATCATGTGCTTTTCTCACTCCCCATGCTGTATAAAATTGTGCAAAAACCAATGCCAACATGGTTATCAATGCAAGCCAAAAAAACGGCTCTGTTTTATTCTCACGTGGAACAATCTCTTCCACAATTAAGGTTTGATCTTGCTGCTCATCAATCGTATCAATTGCTTCGGAAAAGCTTTTTACTGATTCAATTTCAAATACACGATATGGGATGGCCAATTCTTTAAAGAATTTATGCAATTTCTTTTCAGGTGTATTTTTCCATGAATCATCTTCACTTTCTTCTTCAATACTTAAGCCTGTTGTTGAACGCATATAAATCCAATAAAGTCTTAAATTTTCGACTTTATATAGCTCTGTAATCTTTTGTTTGTCTTCCTCGCTAAATTCTTGCCCACCATCAGACACGAGTAACACTGTTCGAGAACCGTGATAATCTTCTTTGCTATACATTTCTGCAGCTTTAATCATTGCTTTGGCAATATTAGTCTCGGATAAACCTTTACCTAATGCACTGGCATTAATTGTCGCAACAACAGATTTTTTGTTATAGGTTAAAGGCAATAAATCTAATGCCTTATCACTAAACAATACAAAACCAAAACGATTATCAGGCCGTTTATCAACAAACTCTAATAAGTATTTCTTCGCAATGCGGCGCTTACTGTCACCCTTCCCAACCGTACGGTTAACCGCTAAGGCTTTACCTCTAGTGGAAAATGGATCATCCATACTACGACTACGATCGACCAAGATCACAACTTCAGCCCCTTTACCAACACGTTCAACCTTTTTCTCTGGAACATGTGGCCCTGCAAGCGTAAAGATAAGGCTTGCGACCACCAGTGATGCAAGTATTTTGAGGCTTAAGCCAATAACATTAGAAATAGGATCGGCAGGAACAAAGTGGCTCCATGCCACTGTCTTATCTTGGTTATGTGTAAACCAAGGGAGTAAAGCCAGTGGCAATAGCAACAGTACTGTTGGTAATGCCCACTGTAATCCAAAAAATGTCATGCGAGCATCTCCTTGGAACGACATGCTTTGGCTAATTTTTTAATCATATCCATATCAGGTTCTTGCCCTGACTGTCTGGCAAAGAAGTGTTGCTCTGATTGGTGATAAAACGCTTTAATGTCTTCTTGCAATGGTGCTAACCATGGATAATTTTCTAATAGTTTATCTATTTCACCGTAAACAACGATGGTGTTTGATGTCTGATTAAATGCCGTGTGCAAAATACGTGAGGCTTGATCAGGTGTCGCTGAACGTTTCCATTTTAATCGACCTAAATCATGCACAGCCTGAGAAAATGGTGCACGGTTCTTTGTTTTCCAACCAAAATGCCATGCCATCAATAATAGCCATGAAATGATGGCAATGAGTGAATAACGTTTTAAGTCACTTGTAACCTCTGTTATTGAAATAATGGTCGGTGCAATATCCTCTTTGATTTCGATATTACTCAGTCCTTCACTCGCAGCTAAAGACGGGCCTATCATCAGAGGCATAGCTGGAATTACCAGCCAATGTTCATCATTTTGTTTAATATCAAATGTCGGTGTTTCCACTGAGGTGTTTTTAGCGGGCACATTAATAACTTGATAATGAAACACTAACCGCTGATCTGTTACATCAATACTTTTTAGATATAGCCATAAACCATAACGTTTACCCTCTTGAGGCAAACTAGATTCATTGATGCCTGATTCTAATGTGCTGGTATCAGCTATCACCGTTAATTCATCACCGAGCAACAAGCCCCATGCGCGATCAACACTTACCATCAGGTTTTGGGACTCTGCCTTTTTCTTAGCAGCGGCCGCTTCTGCCAGTGCTCGGTCTTCGTCAGTTGGCACTGCATCATTTGCAGATTCAAGTTCAACAAGCGCTTTAACTTCTTGCCCTGTTTGTTCTACCTTGTCTTCCGCCATACACACATTGCTAGTGATACTAACAAGAAGCAGCATTACTAGATTTATAATATAACGATTCATGTTATTTCCTGCCTAAAAAGTAGTCTGTTAACTGTTCACCTGTCACATCACCATCTGTAAAAAGTGGCCTTACACGGTGTCGCATAAAGCAGTTTGTTAACTGTTCAAAATGGTCATCCATTGTTTGCTTCCAACGCTTCTTAATGCTTGGTCGCATCCAAATACTACGTCGCTCGCCTGTTTCTGAGTCACACATTTCTGTCCAACCAGCATGAGAAGGTAAATGATTAACATCATCATGTTTCCAAACGATAGGAACAACCGTATAACGTGAGAGTTGTCTTAATGCCTTATCAACGGTGTCGAGATCACAGCAAAAATCCGATGCAAGAAAAACGATGGCGTGTTTACTAGTAATCATATTTGCAGCATGAATTAAACCATCCACTCCTGCTGCTGGTGCAACCTCAGCATCACGGATCATATCTGCCGCAATTATCGGCATGCTCCGCTGCCGCGTTGGCATCATGTAAACATCATGGCGTAAACCAGAGTCAAAACCAGCCAATGCAAAACGATCGCCCAAGCCAATTGCTGAATGTGCAACTAACTGAGTTAAGTTGGCAAGTTGCTCATGGTTAACATTTGATATGGCCATAGAACGTGATAAATCAGCCATCATCCATAAGGTAATTGGAGAGCGCTGCTGATAACGTTTAACGAGGTAATTATCATTACCCGTTGCCATATTGTCTCGAATGCTTGCACGTAAATCTAAACGCCTTGGATCAGGATAATCAAACAGATCAGAAAAACCTGCAAAGCTATCTCCTGTGCCTAAAGATTTACCATGGTGCACGCCAGGAAGGCTGCCATACACCTTGTGAGGATAGCGATAGCTAAACTCATCTTGTCTATTTTTATTTTCACTCATATTTCAGAACCTAGTAGTTAGATAAAATGAGAATTACGAGATAGTTTTTAACGCGTCATTGCAGAAAAAGTGTCTGTCTCGTAAAGTCATTTTATGGTGCTGAGATATGGTCACGTAAAGCAGCAATAAATAAAGGCATAATCTGCTCACGACGACCTTCATAAATAGGAGATAAAAATACACGATGTGTTAACGAAGCAAACAATACGGTGTGAACATCATCTGGTAACACATGGTCACGGCCTTCTAACCATGCCGATACTTTAGCGGCACGAACCATTGCAGACATACCACGAACACTGGCTCCAGCAACAACAAGGTCTTCCATAAATACATCTGGAATATCAATGCCAAAGTCTTGAGGTTTCCATGTCGCATCCCAAATTCTGATGATGTAATCTTCAATTTCTTGTGATACAAACACCGCATGTTGAATGTCTTTATCAAGATCATTTAACTCCGTGTAATCGAGTAACGGATCAGATAAACCACTTAACAACTCATCAACATCATGAAATTTAGAATCAAAGATCAATGCTTTACGATCATCTAATGCTTCTGGATTAGCAATACCTATTTCGAATAAGAAACGATCACGCGCTGCGGCACTTAATTCAAATGTTTCTTCTTTTTCAACACCATTACGATCAGCAAATACCACCATATGAGGGAATTTATATTCTTTACCAAAGGCTTCAGCACTACGCTCAGCCATTGCTCTCAATAACAGTGATTGTACTTGTGGACGAGCACGATTAATTTCATTGAAGAAAAACACGGCTGTATCATCGCCATGAGCAATGAGGGGACCGGGGTCTATAACAGGTTTACCTTCACCATCAACCCATGCACTGTACAGTAAGTCACTCGGCATCAAATCAACACTACCTTCGATACGACCAAAGGCACCACCCAATGCTTTAGAAAAGGCACGAAGTAATGTTGTTTTACCAACACCAACACCACCTTCTAGTAATACATGTCCACGTGCATGCAATGCAATCAAAATTAATCGAATCGCTTTTTGCTGCCCAATAACAACGGTATTTACTACTTTTTCTAATGCTAAGGCCTTATCTCGTGCTGCTTGCAATTGTTGCATATCTGCCATGTTTTCCTCTCTCTACTTTTAGTGTTTTATTATTATATTTTTGAAATGACGATGACTTACATCCATGGAACGAGGTGGATATTATCACGAAGTTATATGGGAAAATTTCCCGCTGATTTTTGTGCTGAAATAGTATTTATTTGGTTCAATAATGTTTGTCATCCTTGTCTGATTCTATTGACGTCATAATTTTCTTTAATGCCTGTTTTCGATCACTTGTTAGCGGTTTTAAGGGTCGTCGTGCTAGCCCCACTGATAGACCTTTAATTTCAAGTCCTGCCTTCACAGTCGATGCCAAACCTCCAGCCACAATAAACTCTAAAAGTGGTAACTGTTGTTCAAAAAGGAGTTTTGCTATTTCGGCTTTGCCATTATTCACTTCATCTAACAGACGCTTTGGTAAGCTACCGAGCAAACACGGTGCAGCGGTACACCAGCCTACTGCGCCCGCATTAAATGCATCCAGTGCTAGATAATTACAGCCATTAAAAAAAGGAACTGAACCTTTCGATAAGCGCTGTAACTTTCTCATTCTTTGAATATCACCTGAGCTCTCTTTTATCATCGTGGCATTATCAATGTCATTGACCATTGACAACATAAACTCTGGCGACATATCAACCCCACATGTTGCAGGATTGTTGTAAATCATGATTGGAATAGAAACCGCTTGAGAAATAGTCGCGTAATGCTCATAGATTTCATCTTCCGATAATCGGTAATAAGAAAAGGGAGAAACCATAATTGCATCAGCACCAAGCCCATTAGAAAAAATGGCACGTGATACTGCTTTTTTAGTGGTGAGTTCTGATATGCCAATAATGACAGGAACTCGACCATTCACATACTCAATAGTATGAGACGCGACTAATGCCCACTCATCATCGTCCAAATACGCACATTCACCTGCACTACCTAAGGCTGCAATAGCATCAGCCCCCGAGTCAATCAGATCATCAATAAGTATATTTAAGGCCTCAAGGTTGACCTCTTCGTGACTTGAAAAAGGCGTTACGGTATAGGCGATGATTCCAGTTAGCGTGCGTTTAGTCATTTCAATCAGAGGCCTCTAATTACACAGCTGAGAAGAAACAATGTTTCTATGCAGTTTTTTCAACATCCATCCCTTCTTTGTCTAAAATTAAATATCACACATTTATTTACTGAATACGCATACTCTCAGAGAATGAATTGAAAGTATAAGTTTTTATAACTATCATATTGATAACTTTTACGAATCATTCATTTTGCATGAGGCATAATAATGGAACTTCGACATTTAAGATATTTCAAGGTAGTTGCAGAGCTACAGCACTTTCACAAGGCGGCAGACAAGCTACATATCAGCCAGCCCGCATTATCCAATCAAATTAAACAATTAGAGCAAGAGCTAAACTCAAATTTATTTGAACGCGTCGGACGTGGCGTAAAACTCTCTGAAAGTGGCGAGCTTGTTTTATCCTCCACCATAAAGATACTTAATGAAGTTGAGTTACTTAAAGAATCCGTTTCCGATATAGAATTGGGTCAAGCAGGTACACTCAAAATTGGCGTTTTACAGTCTATCAATTCTTTATACCTTCGTAGTTTGGTGGCTGAATTTGATCGCAACAACCCCAATATTTCTCTACAAATTGAAGAAATGACGAACCATAATATTGAGAAAAAAGTGGCCCGTGGTGATATTGATATTGGTATCGGGTTTATCTTACAAAAAGACTACCCTGATATTGAGTTTGAACGGTTATTTGATGAGAACTGGAAGCTTATCCTATCCTTAAGTCATGCCGGTCTTGCTCAAGATATAATGACCGGCAAGCCCCATCCTCTCAAGGCTATTCTACTCTCAGAGTATTTTGAAACTCGAAAAATAGTTGATAAATATTTCACCGATAATCAGATTAAATACACTAATGTTACCGAGGTGAACACCATCTCATCTATCCTTGACCTCGTTGAAGGTGGTACCTCTTTCAGTATTCTCCCTGAAGCTTTTTCAGCCTTAAAGGCACAATATAGATTGGAGATCTGCGATCTCAACCCCAGCCTCCCACCAAGAACGATAGGACTGTTAGTTGCAAAAAATAGAAGCCGAAAAAAAACAGTGGAAAAATTCTGTGATTTAGTTAGAGAACAACTGAGCCAAGTGTAAATAAGCAATAATTAAGTCTCATACTATGTTGGGTAAGTAATAATTTGTAAAAATACTGCCAAATATTTGTTTATGTCCATGATTTTTCTGCTACTATTCATTTAGCTTTTCTGGAAATACTGCATGAAAAATAAACAATCATCAAAAAGCCCACTAATAATTAGATAAAGTTGCCTCATTAACGACAATTCGTGATATTGATCTCTTTGAATTTAGTTTTATGCAGACCTTAGCTGATATGCTGAAAGTTGAAGATATTTCATTCTACAAGTTCAATAACCGCCATGAACCATGTCGATTAATCAGGTATTTATCACAAACAGTATCACATGATGGTAAGCGCAGAACAGAAGAAACTCGAGAAGTTCAGATTGAAAACATAACGATTCCTGATTCAATTAAAAAAGCGATAGATTGGAACGAATCTACAGGGAAAACATATTCCACCAACGTTGGGGCTACATGTGTAAGTATTTACCCTGTTCATGGGCTTAACAGTATCGTTGGCTACTTATCTATAACACTTAGTCATGAACTATCCGAGTCTAAAAACCTTATCACCTCTAGCTTGCTGAGTATTTCACAAAACTTTCATGGCTTATTAGAAGAAAATCAGAAAGATAAGCTAACGGGATTACTTAACCGTAAAACATTTGATGATAACATCTCCAAAATACAAAATATCCTTGCTACAACGTCTCATGATTCAGCATCATATTCAGGGGATGAAAATAGAGTAGATAATACTTCTGATGAATATTGGTTAACTATCATCGATATTGATTTTTTCAAGAAAATTAATGACTCCTTTGGTCATGTCTACGGCGATGAAGTTTTATTAATGCTTTCTCAAGTAATGAAGCAAAATTTTAGACCCCATGATTTATTGTTCCGTTTTGGTGGCGAAGAGTTTGTTGTTATTGTAAAAGTAAATAACCAGAAAGAAGCGGCACTCTCCTTTGAGCGGTTCAGGAAGTCAATCGAAGACTTTACATTTCCTCAAGTTGGTCAAGTCACTATCAGTCTTGGTGCAACATTAATTATGGATCAGCATGCCATAGCAGGTGATATTATTGGTAGGGCAGATCAGGCTTTATATCATGCTAAAAACAATGGTAGAAATAAGTTATTTTTTTATGAAGACTTGATTGAAAGTGGCATCTTTGAAGAAAAAATTGACGATGGCGAGGTTGAGTTGTTTTAGCCGTAACACGCGTAGTCAGCCCCACTTACTCTCCCGCTTTTTTCACTCCCCACACAGTATAAATCTGAGCCAGAACCAGTAGTAACATTGCTATTATTGCGGTGATATATAAAGGTTTTACTTTCATTTCCCGAGGCAGGGTTTCTTCAATAATTAATGTTTGATATTGTTGCTTATCAATAGCATCCATTGCTTCTGAAAATGTTTTTACCGATTCAATTTCAAATGCCTTATAGGGAACACCTATTGATTTAAAGAAGGTGTGTAGTTTTCTTTCAGGTGTTTCTGTCCAACGCCGGTTATCCCCAGTAGCTTCATCCAAAGTCATACCTGTAACAGACCGCATATATAACCAATATAATGAGATATTTTCACGCTGATACAAGCCTGCTATTTTCCGCTTTGCTTCTTCACTTATCTCACGACCGCCATCAGAAACCAATAACACAATTCGTGAGCCACGATAGGCTTGACCATCATACATATTTGCAGCGGTAATCAATGCCTTAGTAATATTTGTTTCAGATAAGCCTTTACCCAACGCATTAGCATTAATCGTTGCTCGTACTGCCTCTTTATTATAGGTCAAGGGTAATAAATCAACGGCCTTATCACTAAATAATACAAAGCCAAAGCGATCATCAGGGCGCTTATTAATAAACTCCAGTAAATACTTTTTAGCCACACGACGCTTACTATCTGACTTGCCGACACTGGCCATTAATAACTGTCCTTTAATGGCAAAAGCATCATCCATACTTCGGCTACGATCAACTAACAATACAACTTCTGAACCCGCCCCTACTCGCTCGATTTTTTGCTCTGGAATATAAGGTTGTGCAAGAGCAAGAATCAAACATGCGATGACGAGTGAAGCCAATGATTTTAAAATAAAACCAATGACATTTGACAGCGGGTCTACTGGTACAAAGTTACTCCACACTACTGTTTTTTCTTGTTGCCGAGACAACCAAGGCAAAACAATAAGTGGGAGCAAAAATAGCACCATGGGGTATACCCACTGTAAGCTAACTAGAGTCATTTTGAACAATTTCCTTGGTACTTTTTCACGTGATTGTCCCTAAGTAATGGGGATAATAGGTATATCCCCATTCACTCAAGATTGACGTACTTGCTTCAATAAAGCCAAGTTTATACTGACAAATAGTGCTGAACAAAGGTGTAAGCTATCCAAACAAAGCCTGTTGTTGTCACCAAGAAACTAATACCAGATGCCACTTTCCAAAACATTTTGTCCCAGAAGTTTTCATCTAAAGCCGCCACAACAAAAATACTTGGGTTGGTAAAACCACCAATTGCCACACACCAACATGCAATAATCGGTAACTCAATACCACCACCCATTGCCGCACCATAAAAACTAAAGTTAAATAAGGACATCAATGCATAGTCAACATGAGCACGAATCATTGTTGCAAAATCAAAGCTACCATCAATCCCTGGAATGGGATACCACCTCGCAAATGTCATCAGCCACGCTGATAAAATCAATGCCATTGCTGTTGCCACACCACCTATTAATAATATTTCCATTCTATTTACCTCAAAGATTTAATTTACAAAGCTCATAATACTCTGCTTAGCGACTATCTTAACCTTGATTAAGCCTTACAAACTCGGGCAATTTTCCCTATGATATATTTTTAACTTTATCCCTAACACCGTAAGCCATAAACTAATTAGAAATTACTGTAGCCAACCTTACTCTATGAACCTAAAAGTACAACTTTTATATCGAATCATATTTATCGCACTTATTTGCTTAACTGCTAGTGCTTCTTATGTGCTTTACCAGACTGACAAACAAGCGAAATATGAAGCTAACTTTACGGCCCAACTTATTGAAAAACAAGTTCGAACTCAATTATTAAGTATGTTCGCTCGTAATGATTTATCTAGCACCTTCCCTAATACCGAGTTATGGCCTGATATTAATGGTGTATCAGGTTCATGCATCCAGTTTCTCTCTCGTTCAGAAAATCGCCGACGGAATATGTGTAATCAAGCAGTTGAATCCGAAAGGGCATGGCCCGAATGGTTTGGCGTGTTATATCAACAATTTTTCTCACCAGACTTTGAGGTTAAAAAAAATATCTCATTTAATGCGATGGCCTATGGTTCAATTTTAGTTACACTCAACACTCGGATTGAAACGGCACGAGCATGGATTAATCTTCAAGCAATTATAGGCGTACTATTTGCCAGCATTTTTACCGTATGCATACTGGTTTATTTCACAATCAACCGATTATTAAAACCTGCTCAGCTCATTATTACAGGATTAGAACACATGCGTGATGGTCATTTAAACACGCGTTTACCTCCTTTTAATATTAAGGAATGGAAACAAACCAGTGATGCCATCAATGCCTTAGCGAGTAGCCAAGAACACGCTATTGCTGATAATAAGCGAATTGCCTTAAAATTAATGAACATTCAAGAAGAAGACCATCGCTATATAGCGCGTGAATTACATGATGAATTTGGTCAATGCTTAGCAGGAATCAATGCTGTCACCGCATCTATCAATCAAACAGCAGTAAAGCAATGTCCAGAACTTGTCCCCGAAATTAAAACTATTGGCCCAATTACTAGCCATATGATGGATGTGCTACGAAGCATGCTAAGTCGTCTACGCCCTGCCGAGATTGATGATGTAGGTTTAAGTCAAAGTCTGACTAATTTAGTTACTAATTGGAATAAGCAATCGAATGGTAAGACAATATATCAACTCACTATCAAGGGCACTATTGATACACTTCCCGAACCGCTTCCCGTCAATATGTACCGCATCGTACAAGAATGTTTAACCAATATAGCCAAACATGCCAATGCATCAAATGCCACTGTTCTAGTTCAATACCAAGAAGGTGGGCATATCCAACTTAACATCAGTGATGATGGCACTGCAAAACTAGGTGACTTTGATAACACCCTTGGAGTAGGTCTACTGGGGATTCGTGAACGCGTTATAGCTCTAGGCGGTCAACTTCTTCTATCTCCGCGAGAAACAGCTGGTTTAACGATCTCAATCACGATTCCTGATATCCCTAATATCCCAGAAGAAAAGAACAGTAATGACTAATTTCAATAACACCATTAAAATCATGCTGGTAGATGACCATGCCATTGTCCGAGAAGGTTATCGTTCTTTACTGCAAAAACAAGATAATATGAGCGTTATTGCTGAGGCCAGCGATGGGGCTGATGCTTATATGAAGTATAAAAAACATCAACCCGATGTGACTGTGATGGATATTTCCATGCAAGGTCAAGGGGGCTTAGAAGCAATTTCCCGAATAAAACAATTAGACTCATCAGCAAAGATTCTTGTGTTCAGTATGCATCAGAACCCAAGCTTTGCCATACAAGCCACCCGTGCTGGTGCATTAGGTTATGTCACTAAAAGTAGTGATCCTGATGTATTAATTCGAGCTATTTATGATGTCCAACAACAAAAATACACCTTAAGTGCTGATATTGCTCAGGCTTTGGCCTTAGAAAAGTTGGGAACAGATAGTTCAGCTTTAGATCAACTCACTGTTCGTGAATTTGAAATCTTACGTATGTTGGTTGAAGCAAAATCAACGCAAGATATTGCTGAAACGTTAAACATCAGCCCCAAAACGGTGGCGAATGCTCATTACATTATCAAACGAAAATTGAATGTAAATAGTGATATCGAACTCACTCACTTAGCGATTAAAATGAAGCTGATTAATTTACTAGACTTAGTCGGCTAGTTTATTGATGATCTTGCCTATAGCGCTTGTTAGAACAGCCAAGTCTTTTGAGTTAATAATATAAGGTGGCATGACGTAAATTAGGTTTCTAAAGGGGCGAATCCACACGCCTTGATCAACGATAAACGTTGGTAACCAGTCCATTTGTTCATCAAGAGCTTGGTGCAGTTCAACCACACCAATCGCCCCTTTTACTCGTACATCTTTCACCTGTTCCATCGTCTGATATGGCATCAATTCATTGATAAGTTGTTTTTCAATCGCTTCAACTTGGTGTTGCCAGTTTGATTCCATCAATAAATCTAAACTTTCACAGGCAACACGACATGCTAAAGGGTTACCCATAAAGGTAGGGCCGTGCATTAATACACCGCTACCATCTGCGGCAATGCCTTTTACCACTTTGTCATTACATAAGGTTGCGGCAAGCGTCATATAGCCGCCTGTTAAGGCTTTACCCACGCATAAAATATCAGGGCAAATATCAGCTTGTTCATAAGCGAATAAGCTGCCTGTTCGGCCAAAGCCTGTGGCAATTTCGTCGAGAATAAGTAATACATTATGCTGATCACATAAGGCGCGTACTTGACGTAAATATTCTGGGCAATAAAACCGCATGCCACCCGCACCTTGAACTAAGGGCTCAAGGATAACGGCTGCGATATCATCATTATGATCAATGATTAACTGACGAAACTCTGCGATATCATCATCGTGCCAATCTTCATCATTTTGACATGTAGGTGCTGGTGCAAACAGGTGTTTTGCTAAGACATGTTCAAACATGCCATGCATACCATTCTCAGGATCGCTCACTGCCATCGCGCCAAATGTATCACCATGATAACCATTACGGATGGTCAGTAAACGTTGCTTCTTAGGCTTACCTTGAGCAAACCAATATTGAATGGCCATTTTAATCGCGACTTCAACTGAAATTGATCCGGAGTCAGCTAGAAATACATACTGTAGAGGCTCGGCCGTCATTTCAATCAGCTTTCGTGAAAGCTCAACTGCAGGCTGGTGAGTCAAACCACCAAACATCACATGTGACATTTGATCGATCTGCGCTTTGCCGGCAGCATTTAATCGAGGGTGGTTATAGCCATGAATAGTTGACCACCATGAGGACATACCATCAATGATTTCACGACCGTCATTCAGTGTCAGACGAACACCGTTAGCGGATACAACCTCATGTATACAGGCTGGTTCGGCAACACTACTGTAAGGATGCCAAATATGTTTAGCATCGAATGTTAGATTATCTTGAGATTCCATAACAGAAGATCATACAGGCAATGAAATAAATTATCTGCCGTATGCAGGGCATTAAACCTGGTAAATTGGACTAAAGGTTCCAACCTACAGTGAAATTACGAATAAGATTTATTTAGTTGTGCTAAAGCTCTCGCCACAACCACATGAGGAAATAACATTAGGGTTATTAAACTTAAAGTTTTGGTTTAAACCTTGTTTAACGAAATCCAGTTCAACACCATCAAGAATCGGCATGCTCGTTTCATCAATAATAATTTTAATGCTACCTTGGTCAATAACGATATCGTTGTCATTTACAGATTCAGCAAAGTCCATCGCATAGCTATAGCCAGAACAACCACTTTCTGTGACACCAATACGCAAGCCGATTGCAGCCTCACGTTTAGCGACCATTTCTTCAACGCGATTTACAGCAGATTCAGTTAAGGTAATCATACATCTCCCACCTGAATACTATCGAACTTAATCACACTATCACCATGCTTACTTTGCTCATGATTATGCACGACTTGTCCAAGAGTAATGCCTGATAAATACAGCTTAATTTGATCACTTAAGCTTTGCCATAATTCGTGACTTAGGCATGACTCACTATCATTGCAGTTACCTTTACCTTCGCAGGCGGTGCTGTCTACTTTTTCATCAACAGCAGAAATTACATCTAATACGGTAATTTTATCAGCAGTACGGCTTAAGCGGTAACCACCACCTGGACCACGTGTACTGCTTACTAGACCTTGTTTTCTTAATCGTGCAAACAACTGCTCTAGATATGACAATGAAATACCTTGGCGATCAGATATATCAGCCAGTGTAATTGCACCCAAGCCATAGTTTAAGCTTAGATCTAGCATTGCGGTCACTGCGTAACGACCTTTTGTAGTCAATCTCATGAAAATACCCTTGTCTTTAATATGGCTTTATTTTCACATACCCGACTATTTTAGTCAACTACTGGTCGTCTTGCTTTTCTGCTAACTCGCACTTATCTAACTCAGGCATCTCTACATCAGATACGTCTCCACCAAGGCGCTCAATGGTTGATGACATTAAATCTATGCGCTTATCCAATGCATGAATATGCTCAATCAAACCATGGATTGCAGTAGCAACAGGATCAAGCGTTTCACTGGATGTACCATAAGCATCAAAACCAACCGATTGCGCAAGTTTCTGCTTTTGTTTTTGTTCTTCTGTTTGCTGTGTTTTGACTACGCGTCCCGGCACACCAATTACGGTATCGCCAGCAGTAATATCTTTAACCACAACAGCATTAGAACCAACACGTGCTCCATCATGCAGGCAAATAGGCCCTAAAACTTTAGCCCCCGCACCAACAACAACATTATTGGCTAATGTTGGATGTCTCTTCCCTTCTTTCCATGAGGTTCCACCCAATGTAACGCCATGATATAAGGTGCAATCATCACCAATTTCAGCGGTTTCACCAATCACAACGCCCATGCCATGATCAATAAAAAAACGACGACCAATTTTAACTGCTGGGTGTATTTCAATTCCCGTTATCCAGCGACTAATCGTAGATAAAAATCGTGCTATCCACTTAAGATTATGCTTCCAGAACCAGTGGCTAACTCGGTGCCATTGAATCGCCTGAACACCGGGATAGGTAGTAATAATTTCAAATACATTTCGAGCAGCGGGATCGCGTTCAAATACGCACAGAACGTCTTCCTTCATCTGCTGCCATAACGTGACTTTCTCTGCCATTACTCTCCTCCCTTCCCTTCTTTCATTGTTTCTGCTGCACGCAAAATACCATGCAATATCTGTAGTTCATTTCGGTCTAAGTCTGCACGGTTAAACAACCGGCGTAAACGACGCATTAAATTCTTCGGTTTTTCAGGATCAAGAAAACCTATTGCTATCAGCGATTGTTCAAAATGACCATAAAGGTGTTCTAAATCTTCAGCATTAATCGCTTCACGCTCTTCGCCTATTCGTCCAACCTCAATAGTAGGATCAAAGCTCATTTTCAGTTCATAGGCTAACACTTGCACCGCGGCAGCTAAATTTAGTGAACTATAGTCTGTATTCGCAGGAATATTTACCAAATGTTGGCAACGATCTAGCTCTTCATTTGTTAAACCTGAATGTTCACGACCAAAAATAATCGCAATTTGAGCATCATCTGGCGCGTGTTGAATCTGTGCTACGGCCTCACGTGGGTTTACCACAGGAACAGGTAAGTGACGTAAGCGAGCGCTCATACCATAAACTTGTTGACAACCTTCTAAGGCAGAATCAAGGGTGTCATGAACAACGGCTCTGGCCAATACATCATCTGCACCTGAAGCACGTGCTGTCGCTTCGGCACTCGGGTAGATCTTAGGCGTGACTAAATGTAGATTCGATAAGCCCATTGTTTTCATTGCTCGTGCAGCTGCACCAATATTACCTGGATGCGTTGTTCCAACTAATACAAAGCGAATGTTATCAAGTGTTTTCATGATTCTCTCTTGGTTAAAAACATAGCATCACCATAACTAAAAAAGCGATATCTTTGTTCAATTGCGTGACTGTAGGCCGCCATAATATTATCTCTACCCGCAAATGCCGACACCAACATCAATAAGGTTGATTCTGATGTGTGAAAATTAGTAATCATCGCATCAACACTTTTAAATTCGTAGCCCGGGTAGATAAAAATCTCAGTTTCACCACTAAAGGATTCAATTTGTCCGGACTGTGACGCACTCTCCAAAGCACGAACACTGGTTGTACCGACGGCAATCACTCGACCACCGCGAGCATGTGTCGCTTTCACTTGATCGCAGACTTCCTGTGTCACTTCGATACGCTCAGAGTGCATTTGATGCGTTTTAATGTCATCAACACGCACAGGTTGAAATGTTCCAGCACCAACGTGCAATGTTACCTGTGCCGTTTCTATTCCCATCGCCTCAATCTTTTCTAACATTGATTGATCGAAGTGTAAGCCCGCAGTTGGTGCTGCCACCGCACCAATATGCTCAGCATAAACTGTTTGATAGCGTTCTAAATCATCCTTATCTACATCACGTTCAATATAAGGAGGTAGCGGTAAACGACCGTATTGTTCTAGTGCTTGAGTCGCAGGCAATTCACCATGAAAATAAAGCTCATATAAGGCATCTTGTCGCCCTAACACTTCAATATCTAAGCTTTCTTCAAGTAATAAATGGCGACCTATTTTCAGCGACTTACTGCTACGAATATGAGCTAATACCCGATGTTCATCGAGAACACGTTCGACTAAGACTTCAATCTTACCGCCACTGTCTTTCTGCCCCAATAAGCGGGCCGGAATAACTTTGGTGTTATTAAATACTAGTAAGTCACCTGCTCTTAATAAGCTGGGTAAATCAAGAAATTGAAGATCATTAATATCACCAGACACACCATCAAGTGACAAAAGCCGACTTGCTGTTCGCTGGTCAGATGGAAACTGAGCAATCAGCTCAGGCGGTAAATCAAATTGGAAATCGGTACGTTGCATAAGGAGATCATATCAAACTCTTTGTAATGCTGTGGCCAATAAACACCATATTTTTGAATAAACACTTCCCATAACGACGCTAGATCGTTATAATTTCGCTTCTTAATTTGGCCGGGGTGGCGGAACTGGTAGACGCGCCGGATTCAAAATCCGGTTTCTTCGGAAGTGTCGGTTCGATTCCGACCCTCGGTACCAATTTAAGATACACACTGTTTTTACCTATAAAATCAACACTTTACAGAAATCCCACTTCGACCCTGTGGACTGCGCTTGTGGACTGCATTTTCATTCTGAACCTTCTATAGTCAACATGCCGATCACGATGGGGATGAGCAGAAGAGGAAAGATGACTACTGCAACCAAAGTTATTACTGGATTTATCTGACGCACCGTTTGCCAAATAAAGCCTGACACATAAAATAAGCCCAGATATAAGGAGTAACCAGCTGATAACAGGGCTACAAGTAATAAGCCTACAATCAGCTGCTTTTGTTCAGGTGCGATGACGAACATCGCTATTAGAGAAACTAAAGATACTATCGCAATAATAGTAGAAAGCTTCCACATTAGTATCGCCCCTTGTTCCTTCTCTTCGTACTCCATATCGTTCATCGTTCACCTTCCACCTTTATCCAAAATAAAACATCTCATCAAAAACACTAATTCTGTAACTATGAGCTTTCTTGGCGACTTATTCAACCCGTCCCCAGACACCTCTTGTCGCAAATTCAGCTGCCTATCTGCTGTTTTCTAAGATGAGCTTCTGTATTGCGCTCTACTCGTCTAAGTAGATTGGAAACAGTTGATTGATGCCACTTACCACCACGGGCAGTTAGGATACCCAGATCATTCAGTTGTGAAGCGATACCTCTAGCACTGGTTACACCATTAGCAGATAAGCAATCTAGTGTCTCTCTAAGTGATTCAGCGAAAGCATCAGCCCCAGCTTTAACAGCAGACACAGCCTCAGCGTTACCACGACCCAACAAGTGTTTAGCTCCATTAGGATTGCCAAGCTTTACACCTCTAGCCTTTGCCGCTTGTAGCCCTGCCTTAGTTCTTTGGCTAATTGCTTCTCCTTCCTGCTGGGCTACTAGAGCCACACTCAATTTTGTATTTGCTGATATGCCTTCTGATACATACGACATCAAAGCGCTATTCACTACTGGTGCAAACGTCTCTGTTGATATTTGTGAAAGTGATGAAGCCTGCCTGTACGATGAAGATGGAACAATCACTGGTAGTGCTAAAGCAATAGCCGCCATCGATAGTTACATGCTAACAGTACAAGAAGTACGTGCAGTAAAAGGTCAAATAGGCATCCTCGACATTACCGAAACATCATCATCTTGTACGGGTGATGATGCACAATGGGTTCTCGTTGGCGATGTATATGAATGCCAATCAGTTCCTGATTAATAACTTTTTTCTTTATGAAACTCATCAAAGCCAGCCTGCAAGGGCTGGCTTTTTTTATAATCCGCTAAATAGTTTTCGAAAAGCGATTACACGTTGTAAGAAAACATCTTCATCAGTTAAGACTTTTCTTTTTCCTCATCTCTTACATCTTTTTTTATAGTTGTCAGCAACAAAGATTCTATGCGTTCTAAACGTTGCTCCATCAGTGCTGAATGTTCTTTTATCCAATGAACTTCACCCGCTTCACCCTCACCTGTTTCACGGTAATGTTCATCGTGTTCACGTTGCATGACATCTAAAATGACTCCAATCATCATATTCAGGAAGACAAACGCAGTGAGAAAGATAAAGCTGAGATAGAAGATCCAACTCAATGGAAATTCTGTCATTGTTTCATACATAACATCTGTCCAATCCTCAAAGGTGGCAACACGAAATAATGTCAGCATGGCAATAGAAATATTCCCCCATAAAACGGGGTTAATATTTTCAAACATAAAACTACCTATGGCCGCATAAATATAAAAGATAATAAACATTAACAATACGATATAGCCCATTCTAGGTAATGCTTTGATTAAAGAGCTAATTAAAATACGTAGTTCAGGAATCACGGAGATTAAACGTAGTACTCTGAAAATACGTAATAGTCTTGCGAGTAAAACACTATCGTTCCCTTCTATCGGTAATAAGCTTGCGGTAACGATTAAAAAGTCGAAGATATTCCAACCTTTTTTGAAGAAGTCGAAGAACCGTGGTTCTGCTACAAGTCTAATCAGTATTTCAACCAAAAAGAATACGGTAATGAACATGTCTAGCCATGCGACAACATTAGCCATGGTAGAGTCAATATCATAGGTTTTAGCACCTGTTATCAATGCTGAAAACACAATGATACTAATAACTAAAAACTCAAACAGTTTGTTTTGGTGAAGGTTAAATAATTGCAGTTTTAACTGTTCAACAGCCATGATTTTCTACGCTCTTTTGGTTAACGAATTCATATTCAGCCATGAACGATACCAGAGAGTGTTCAAATATTGAATGACTCGTGTAAAAAATCTTGGATCTGCTTGTCGCCCGACCTTTGTAGCGCTAAGGATAGGTTCGTAGTTGACCGACTACGACACCTTGAATTGCGATTCGCTCTGCTGGCAATGTAACTGGATCATAGTTGTCATTAGCAGGCATTAAGGTAATAGTGTCATCGTCATTCAACAGCATTGTTTTAAGGGTTGCATCATAACCGTCAACAAGGGCGACAACTATATCGCCATGACGCGCTGTTTGTTGCGATTGAATAACAACATAATCGCCTGACATAATCGCTTTATCAATCATCGAGTCGCCATTTACTTTCAGTACAAAGCGATCTTTACCTGAAAACATACCGCCTAAATCAATTTCTGATTCATCAGGAATCGCCTCTATCAACCGACCAGCGGCAATGCGCCCCATCAGTGGTAATTTCACAGAGACTTGTTCAGCATGCTCTGAGCTTTGTTCAACTAACCTGAGCCCTCGAGACCGCCCTACAAGTCGCTCTATCAGTCCCTCATTCACAAGTGCTTGTATATAATTATGCACGGAACCTTGTGATGTCATACCAATCCCGTGAGCCACTTCTGATAATAAAGGTGCACGGTCATGCTCTTTAAAGTACTGACTTATAAAATCATATGTATCTTGTTGACGTTCAGTTAACATAATTGTCTCTCTCCATTTAATGAGAACATACTGAGAAGAAAATATAGAGAAGATTTAATAAAAAATCAACTACTCCTTTTAATAAATCTTTTTTAGTATTAATAAACAATCCTTTTTATTTCATAAATTAAGCATTTTTTTAATTTTTAATCTTGAGCAAAAACCATTGGTATAAAGTTAATGAATTCAGAACTAACTCACTATTCATTTTTAGCTGGTGCCGCTTATTTTTTCTGCATGGCAGTTGCACATTATTTTAGTATTAAAGTTCCAGTGCTCTTTGTGTATTACGACACGCCCTTTTATGAATACCAAGATAAAATTATTTCTTTTTCAGTTTGTGCCTATATCGCCCTATTCTATTCAGCATCACAACATAGACCCGTCGCTCTAAACGCCATTATTGTTCTTGCCATCACTGTATTCGGTTTAATTTCCGTTAACCTATCAACGTCTCTAACTTCAGTCTTACAAGAGGGGCAATCAACACTGCCTTATTGGTTACAAACAGGAGCGATTTCTGCTTACCTTGTCATACTCATTATTTTTTACCTTAAAGATGGGAAAAGAAACACATCGTCATAGTTAAGTCTATTTCTATAAATCATTAAAACTATTGGTTTTTAGATAGCGAAAAACACTGATTTCTGCTATCTTGCACCCACATTTTTAACGTTTTATCCGGTTTATTCATGCAAAGAAAAATTCTTGTTACTAGCGCCCTTCCCTATGCAAATGGTTCTATTCACCTAGGTCACCTTGTTGAATACATTCAGACTGATATTTGGGTTCGCTTTCAAAAGATGCGCGGCCATGAATGTCACTATGTCTGTGCAGATGATGCCCATGGCACACCGATTATGTTGCGTGCTCAAAACCGAGGGATTACACCAGAAGAATTAATTGCCGGTGTAAAACAGGAACATGAAGCTGACTTTAATGACTTTAATATTGCCTTTGATAATTTTCATAGCACGCATAGTGATGAGAATAAAGCATTAGCTAGCCAGGTTTATTTAGCTAACCGTGAAGCAGGTCATATTACAACTCGTACGATTAGCCAAGCCTACGATCCTGAAAAAGAAATGTTTCTACCTGATCGTTTTATTCGTGGTGAATGCCCGAAATGCCATGCTCAAGATCAATATGGCGATAACTGTGAAGCGTGTGGTGCAACCTATGACCCAACCGATCTTATAAACCCTGTTTCTGCTGTATCTGGTGCAACACCGGTTACTAAAGATTCTGAACACCATTTCTTTAAACTAGGTGATTTTGAAGACAGTTTAAAAGAGTGGACACGTGGTGGTCATTTACAAAGTGAAGTGAGTCATAAATTAGATGAATGGTTTGAAGGCGGCTTACGTGACTGGGATATTTCACGTGATGCACCCTACTTTGGTTTTGAAATTCCTGATGCACCGAATAAGTTTTTCTATGTTTGGTTAGATGCCCCTATCGGTTACCTAGCAAGCTTCAAAAACTACTGTGAGCGTACTGGCGTTGATTTTGATGAATATATGAAAGCAGATAGTACTGCTGAAATGGTTCACTTCATCGGTAAAGACATTATCTACTTCCATGCTTTATTCTGGCCCGCAATGCTACAAGGTGCAGGCTTCCGCTTGCCTAACTCAATATTTGCCCATGGTTTTTTAACCGTTGATGGCAAAAAGATGTCTAAATCTCGTGGTACATTCATTAAAGCTCGTACTTATTTAGACCATCTAAACCCTGAATACTTACGCTATTACTATGCGGCTAAATTAAGTTCTGGTATTGATGATATCGATCTAAACTTAGAAGACTTCCAAAGTCGTATTAACTCAGACTTAGTAGGTAAATTCGTTAATATCGCCAGTCGTTGTGCTGGCTACATCAACAAAAAATGTGATGGGCAATTATCAGCCACATTAGCTGATTCAGCACTATTTAATGAGTTCACATCTCAAGCTGACACCATTGCTGAAAAGATGGAAAACCGTGAGTTTGGTCATGCCATGCGTGACATTATGGCCTTAGCCGACAAAGCCAACCAATATATTGATGATATGAAACCGTGGGCATTAGCAAAAGAAGAAGGCAAAGAGCAAGACGTTAATGCCATTTACAGCATGGGTATCAACTTATTCCGTGTTTTAGCCACTTACCTGAAACCTGTGTTGCCAAAAACCGTAGAGCAAGCAGAAGCATTTTTAAATAGTGAACCTTTGCAATGGGCTGATATTGCTACACCTCTATTGGGGCATCAAATCAATAAATTCAAACCGCTAATGACACGCATTGAAGCCGATAAGATTGAAGCAATCCAAGAAGCATCAAAAGAAAACCTTCAAGCTGAACAAGCTGTAGCAGTTAAACAAGAATCAGCATCAGATATCGACCCTATTGCCGATGAAATCAGCTTTGATGACTTTGCCAAAATTGATCTACGCATTGCTAAAATTGCTAATGCAGAACATGTTGAAGGTGCCAAAAAGCTACTCAAACTTACTCTTGATATTGGCAATGGTGAGAAACAAGTATTTGCAGGTATCAAGTCTGCATACAACCCTGAAGATCTCGTTGGCAAACTCACCGTTATGGTAGCTAATTTAGCTGCAAGAAAGATGAAGTTTGGTTTATCAGAAGGCATGGTATTAGCCGCAGGACCAGGTGGAAAAGACCTATTTATTCTTAACCCTGATGACGGTGCACAACCGGGAATGCGAGTTAAATAAATTTAACTATAAAACATTATCACTCCCAAACCATGGGAATGATAATGCTTATATTTTTACAAGTTTCTTTTTATTATCAATACCTAAGCGCCCAGTCTTAACTACGTTTCTACGTATTCCCGAGACCGGTGAAATCATATAAAGATCACCATTCTTACCAATAATCTGTCGGTTTATTCCTTGTGACTTTGCGATGCCGGCATTGGCTTTTAGGTGGTGTAGTTCACCATGAACGGGGATGGCACAATCAGGTTTTATCCAGCTATACATTGCTTTAAGTTCATCACTTGCAGGGTGGCCTGACGCATGAATTGGTAGCGCACTATCATCTGCTGTAATTACGTCCACCTGCATGGCTTTCAAACGTTCAATCATTGTATTAATAGCAAGCTCATTTCCGGGGATCATTTTGGAGCTAAAGATAACCGTGTCTCCCGGTTCAAGATGCATATCTCGAAAGCTATTAGAACTCAAACGATTTAAGGCTGTTCTCGGTTCACCTTGGCTACCTGTTGCGACTATCAATACGGTATGTGCAGGAAGGTAACCTAAATGAGTGGGATCAACACTGGTTTCAACCGATGTCCATAAGCCCGTCTTTTTTGCTGCTTGCATCATATTGATTAATGAGCGGCCTAATAAACCTAGATGACGATTTGTTTCTCGTGAGATTTCAGCAATAGTATGAAGCCTTGCAAGATTACTACCAAAGCAAGCGACGATAACGCGCCCTTTTGCGTTTTCAATATGGTGTTTTAAACCTTCATATAGATTCGCTTCTGATTCTGACCAACCTTGTATATCGGCATTGGTAGAATCACAGATCATCGCGTCAATCCCTGATTCAGCTAATTTCTTATACTCATTCTCTTGGTAACGCGGTCCTAACAAAGGTTTAGGATCTAACTTCCAATCTGCTGTATGAAACACTGAGGCGGCGGGTGTAGAAATTTTTAAGCCAAAAGGTTCAGGAATGGAATGAGTTAACGCCACCCACTGAACATGAAATACGCCAATATCAATACGCGCATTTGCTTCAACAATGATAACGGGCACTTTTTTAACTAAACCTGCCTCAACTAATTTCCGGCGTAATATTTCTGCTGTAAATGCCGTGGTATAGATTGGACAACGTAACTTCTCCCATAAATAAGGCACTGCTCCAATATGATCTTCATGGGCATGTGTGATAACTAAGCCTGCAAGTTGGTCTCGTCTATCAACGATAAACTGAGGATCAGCCATTTGAACGTGGGGTCGGTTACTGGTAATTTCCTCACCATCAACATCAGTGTTTTTATCAAAAATGACACCACAGTCGACCATTAGCCATTGTCCGTCATGGCCGTATAAATTCATATTCATGCCGATTTCACCCGTTCCGCCTAGTGGCAAAAACCAGAAATCTTTTGAATCAGGTGTCATAGCATTCCTAAAGTGTGATAAAAATAGAACTATTATGCCAAATTAAACACAGGAACAGCACTGTAATGACTCTTAAAATAATGAGCGATACCATCGATATCGAACCTAAACTAAGCGAAACTGCTGAGAATGAATTTTTACTTGAAATTGAGTCTGATAATATTCAATTTTCATTTCAATTAAGTAAATTACAAATTCAAACACTGGGATTAAAATGTATTCAATCTATTCCTGAGCCTGATATTAACCCTCGCTTTAATAATATTGGAGAAGAAGATGTCTATCGTATTCCTCTACAAGGACTTGTACATCTAGAAGATCGCGAGATACAAACAATTCTACGTGAAGGCGATATGAGCGAGTTGGAAATATTTTTATGGTATATGCAATCAAATGAAGAACTAATTAATCGCTTTTTAAATAACATGTCTAAACGTGCAGGCGATATGATGCGTGACGGTCTAAAATCTTTTCCTGACGCGCATCCAGATACCGCACCAATTAGACGACTAAAACAAGCAAGAGAAGCGACAGAAAAGCTTATGAAAGTCATTAGTCGCTTACAATCTTGTGGTGAAATTGGGCCTTTTTAATACTTGTTGATACAGCCTTCTTTGTCATAGGTGGTATAATATGCGGTCGTTTTACATTAAGTTATTGATTCATAACTTAAGTTGTTGATTGTTGTAAAGGTAGTGAATATGAATACACCAACTTTAATAGAAGAAGGCTTAAATTTAATGCTTTTTGGCATGGGATTTGTCTTTGTATTTTTGACATTATTAGTCATCGTAACGTCATTAATGTCGTGGATTATCATCAAGATTGAAAAAAACATTGGTGTCATTCCAGATGAAGGTGTTGTAGCACCCACAACCTTTATTCCTCCACATGGACCACTTGCTGAACAACCAGCAACTGATGACAAAACATTAATCTCAGTATTAACTGCAGCTGTACATAAATATCGTTCTCGAAAATAGTTCACGTTAACGATTCGTATTTTGCATAAACATTAAATATCTGAAGGCCATTTATGACCAATTCTAAACAAGCACTCGGCATTACTGACGTCGTATTACGTGATGCACATCAATCATTATTCGCAACTCGCTTGCGTCTTGAGGACATGCTTCCCATTGCAGAAAAACTAGATCAAATAGGTTACTGGTCAGTTGAAACATGGGGTGGTGCAACCTTTGATTCATGTATTCGTTATTTAGGCGAAGATCCTTGGCACCGTATTCGTAGCTTGAAAGAAGCGATGCCTAATACCCGTCAACAAATGTTGCTACGTGGTCAAAACTTATTAGGTTACCGTCACTATGCTGATGATGTAGTGCGTAAGTTTGTTGAGCGTGCAGCGATTAACGGTGTTGATGTGTTCCGTGTATTTGACGCAATGAATGACCCACGTAACCTTGAAACTGCAATTAAGGCCGTGCAAGAAAACGATCGCCATGCTCAAGGTACTATTTCATATACATTAAGTCCTGTTCATGCTCTTGATACATGGGTCGATTTAGCCAAGAAAATTGAAGATATGGGTGCTCATTCTTTATGTATTAAAGATATGGCGGGCTTGCTTAAACCTTACTCTGGTTTTGAACTCGTTTCAGCATTGAAACACGCTATTGATATTCCTATTCAAGTTCATTCTCATGCAACAACCGGTCTATCAACTTCAACACTTCTAAAATGTGTTGAGGCGGGTGCTGATACTGTCGATACTGCCATTTCAACTATGTCGATGACATATGGTCATTCACCAACTGAAAGTATTGTTTCAATTTTTGAAGGTACTGATCACGATACTGGTTTAAATACAGAACTCTTAGCTGAAGTCGCTGATTATTTCCGTGAAGTTCGCAAAAAATATGCGCCTTGGGAAGGTTCATTAAGAGGTATTGATGCTCGAATTCTTGATGCACAAGTTCCAGGTGGCATGTTAACTAATATGGAAAGTCAGCTACGTGAGCAAGGTGCCAGTGACAGGTTTGCTGATGTATTAGCTGAAATTCCACGTGTTCGTGAAGATTTAGGCTTTATCCCACTTGTTACACCAACATCGCAAATTGTAGGAACACAAGCCGTATTAAATGTATTAACTGGTGAGCGCTATAAATCAGTAACGACAGAAACTGCTGGCGTATTAAAAGGTGAATACGGTGCTGCTCCTGCCGAGTTCAATGCTGAATTACAAAACACAGTACTTGAAGGTAGCGAAGCCATCACGTGTCGCCCTGCTGACTTGATTGAACCAGAAATGGAAAGGTTAACAGCTGAACTTCAAGAAATTGCTGAAGCAGAGAATATTCAACTTGAAGAAGGTGAGCGTGAAATTGATGATGTTCTAACCTATGCACTCTTCACTCAAGTCGGCCTTAAATTCCTAGAAAACCGTAATAACCCAGATGTATTTGAACCCGTTCCAACATTGGAAGCGGCTGAAGCAGCCACTAGAGCACCAAGCGATGAAGAGGTTTATACCATTGCAGTCAATGGTCAAAGCTATGTTGTTCAAGTTAACGAAGGTGGTGATATTAGCAATATTACTGCCGCGGCACCTGTAGCTTCTGCTCCTGCTGCATCACTAGCATCAGGTGAGCCTGTTACGGCACCATTAGCCGGTAATATTTGGAAAGTTGAAGTTTCGGCTGGTCAACAAGTTCAAGAAGGGGATGTACTCATTATCCTCGAAGCGATGAAAATGGAAACTCAAATTGTTGCTGAACAAGCAGGTACAATTTCATCAGTATCAGTTAAACCTGGAGACACTGTTAAAGTCGGTGATCTTCTTGCCTCAATTGCATAAATAATAGAGAAGTCCAAATGGAACAATTAGTAGCCTTATGGCACAACACTGGCCTATATCAAATGACACCTGGACAAGGTTTCATGATTGTGATCGGCATGTTATTACTTTACCTTGCCATCAATAAAAACTTTGAACCATTATTACTAGTGCCAATTGGTTTTGGTGGCGTACTAGCCAATATCCCCGGTGCAGGTCTTGCTGAGGCTGGCGGTGTGTTACATATGTTTTACACTGTTGGTATCGAAAGTGGTGCATTCCCATTGATTATCTTTATGGGTGTAGGTGCTATGACCGACTTTGGTCCCCTACTCGCTAATCCTAGAACTTTATTTTTAGGTGCTGCTGCTCAATTTGGTATCTTCGCGACACTAATGGGTGCTGTTGCTTTATCCTATTTTGGCATTATGGACTTTAGTCTTGCCGATGCTGCTGCAATCGGAATTATCGGGGGTGCTGACGGGCCAACATCTATCTATGTCGCCAGTAAGCTAGCACCAGATCTATTAGGTGCAATTGCGGTAGCTTCTTACTCTTATATGGCACTAGTACCACTGATTCAGCCGCCAATTATGCGTGCTTTAACCACTGAGTCAGAACGTAAGATCAAAATGACTCAGCAACGTGAAGTATCACATCGTGAGAAGATCATCTTCCCACTTTTATTACTGCTCTTAGTTGCATTTTTGCTTCCTGATGCAGCCCCTCTATTAGGTATGTTCTGTTTTGGTAACTTGATGAAAGAATGTGCGGTAGTTGATCGTCTCAGTAATACTACACAAAACTCACTGATTAATACGGTAACAATCTTCTTAGGTTTGGCTGTTGGTTCAAAACTAAGCGCCGATAAGTTCTTAGATATTACAACTCTAGGTATCGTAATCCTTGGTTTAGCTGCATTTTCTATTGGTACTGCTTCAGGCGTTATTATGGCTAAACTGATGAATAAAATTGGTGGTGGCGGTATTAACCCATTAATTGGTTCTGCTGGTGTTTCTGCTGTCCCTATGGCAGCACGAGTATCGAACAAGCTCGGTTTGGAGTCAGATCCTCATAACTTCTTGTTGATGCATGCGATGGGACCCAATGTGGCTGGTGTAATCGGCTCTGCTGTTGCAGCAGGTATTATGATTAACTATGTTGGCGGCTAAATAGTAGAATAAGGCATTAGACAGTCTGTGAGGCTGTCTAATGCCTATACATTTTCAATCCATGCGTTAGAAACAACACCTCCATAGCCTCTTACTTTACAACTATAGCTTGTAAAGGGTGACCATGTGACAGCTGATGAATTCCACTTCCCTTTACCGTTACTTTCCCCAATAATTTTGATAGCTTGCTCATCGGCAATTTGTAAAAATGTTTGCTGACTAATGCCGGTCTCAATATCACGACAAAACTGATCGACTTTATTGATATCCCATAAATAGAACATAGGATAAATCATCGCAGCAACGACTAACATTTGAATAGAATCGACTAAAATCTTCATTTCAATGCTCCCTCATATATTTATAAAACATGGGGATATTTTACTTTGAAGGTTTATAATTAATTGAGGATAGCATCACACCTTAGAAGCTACTTCTCTCTCAATATGAGAGTAACATCACAGTTTGGTTAACTTTATGGGGTGTTTGTCTTATTTTAATAAATCAGCTAAGCCAGAAAAAGGATTGTGACTTGCCGTATTTTTAGTATTTTCGCTATCGCTACTTCCATAGCGAACTTGTTCAATATAGCGTGAGTGTTCATTATCATGGCAATAAATACACAATAGTTCCCAGTTACTCCCATCTGATGGGTTATTGTCGTGATTATGGTCACGGTGATGTACCGTTAACTCTTTCAAATTACTATTAGTGAATTCACGAGAACAACGTCCACAAACCCATGGATACAGCTTTAGTGCTCGTTCTCTATACGTTCCTTCTCGTTCAGCCTGATATTTTTTAGATTGAGCCACAATATCATCAAGCCGTTTATTTTTATCTGCGCTCATTTAGAAATTCGCCTCTCGCTGTTTTTAATTATTAAATAGACCATACCAGATTGTTCGTTCTGATTCATTAATATGAATGCATCACTTAAAACGGTAAACTACCCATATATTTATATTAATCAGGTTTTCACCATGTCGAACATAATAAACGTAAAACTAAAAACATCCCCCACAGAATTGTATAAAATTTTAAAATTTGAAGGTCTAGCATCAAGTGGTGGTGAAGCAAAACAAGTGATTGATGATGGTTTAGTAACGGTTAATGGCAAAGTAGAAACTCAAAAGCGTAAAAAAATCGTTACTGGAGATACTGTTGAATTTGATGGGAACACCTTACACATTGCAGAGTAAGCGGTCGTTTAACTCACTAACCGCCTTCACATTGGTATAATGCTCAGTTCAATCACATCTCAATTTAGGACATAAACATGGCTAAAGCAACAGCACGACACATTTTGGTAGACAGTGAAGAAATCTGTCTTGAGCTTAAAAAAGAAATCGAAGAAGGTGCAGATTTTGCAGCGGTAGCAAAAGAAAACTCTTCTTGCCCATCTAGCGCATCAGGTGGTGACTTAGGTGAATTTGGCCCAGGTATGATGGTCCCAGAATTTGATAAAGTTGTTTTCTCTGCGCCTGTGAACACAGTTCAAGGTCCAGTAAAAACTCAGTTTGGTTACCACTTATTAGAAGTAACTAGTCGCGAAGACTAAGTCTCTTATCGGTTTATGGTTCGGCATTTAATTATGCCGAATCAGCCTCTCCCTCTGTTAACTTAACACACGCAGAAAACGTTTTATCATACACCTCGTTTATTGATGCCTCGGTCGGCTGAAGATAAACCATCTTTGCTATTGCCAGTAAATCAGTACGCCCCTGCCCCTCTTTATAAATTTTCTTTACCTTCTTCTCAAACTGCGACCAATCATCCCCTTCAGTTTGGCGGATTGCTTGAATTTCACGTGCAGTAC
>JAQRMU010000072.1:52729-57247 GCA_028598975.1 Gammaproteobacteria bacterium
CATATCAAAGATACTGAACATTACATTTCTCCTCTCCTCATAGGTTCAAAAAATAGTTCAGAAGCACACCTTATCTTAAAAGACATTATTCAAACTATGGGTGGAGTTCTGCAAGATGAAAATAAGTCCTATATTACAGCTACGTTTTCATCACCCACTTTTGGTTTTGTTGATGATTTAGAAATTAGAATAGATTCAAATAATAAGCTAATTCATATTCGCTCTGCATCTCGTGTTGGGCATAGTGATTTAGGTATTAATAAGAAGCGAGTAGAATTAGTAAAACAGTTATATCAAGAAAAACGTGGAGAGCAGTAAGAATGGCAAGAGCATGTGCACGACATATTTTAGTAAAGACCAAAGAAGAAGCTGAATTAATTAAAAAACAATTAGCAAACGGTAAAGACTTTGCCCAACTCGCTAAGAAACATTCATTGTGTAAGTCCTCTGCTAAAAAGGGAGGAGAACTGGGGGAGTTTGGCCCCGGAAAAATGTTAAAGGCCTTTGATAATGTTGTTTTCAAAAAGCCTGTACTCACTGTGCATGGGCCGGTAAAAACTAAATTTGGCTACCACCTGATTGAGACTATTTACCGGAATTAATACTCATCCACGCTATCTAGAGAAAAATAACGCTATCAGCTTAAAATTCAGCATCAAGCTGAAACTGCATCGGTTCTCCTGTAATGGGGTGAGTTATTTCTAGCGTCTCGGCATGTAAATGTAGGCGTTCAGCATGCTGGCCATAAAGATCATCACCTACAATCGCGGTATTCAAGCCATTGATGTGAGCAGAGTGAACGCGAAGCTGGTGAGTTCTTCCTGTTATTGGGTAAAAATAAACTTTGCTTTGATTATCCTTTCGCTCAATCACTTGCCACTTTGTTTTTGCCTGTTTGCCATAGTCATAGCAAACAAGCTGTCTTGGCCTATCATCCAAATCAACACGAAGCGGCAGGTCTATAAGTCCCTCATCTTCTGTTAACAGTCCATCTAACAGAGCAACATAACGTTTTTTTACTGTGCGATTAATAAACTGTTTTTGTAGTTTCTTATGTACTTCTTTATTTAACGCAATCACCATCAGGCCGGAAGTCGACATATCTAGTCTGTGTACAATTAATGGACCTGTTGCAGATGGAAAACTTTGCCTCATTCGCAGGTATACAGAATCTTCGATACTTTTTCCCGGAACAGATAAAAACTCTGCCGGTTTATTAATCACCACCATGACATCATCTTGATAAACAATATCAATACTTTTTCCTTCAGCAGGGTTATTTAATAACGGGTTGTCATCGACACTTATCCCCTCAAGCATATGGCGTAAAATTGGCTCACACTTCCCTAAACACGCTGCATAGTAATGTTTATGCTTCCTAACTTCAGATTTAGGTGACTCTCCCCACCAAAACTCAGCCATAGCTAAAGGTGTCATGCCCTGTTCAAAGGCATAGTGTAGTAGCTTAGGTGCAGCACACTCTCCAGCACCAGCGGGAGGTATCTGTTGGGCTGTTTCTTTGAATATATCCCGTAGGTTTTTATAGCCCCCAGATTTATTTAAAAAACGGTAATTATCGAATAATTGTTGCTGTAAAGAATGTGATAATACTTTGCGTTGTTTTTTTAACGCGGTAATACCATTAGTCAATGAATAAAGGCGTGATTTTGCGTATTGAATACGCTCATCCCAATACAAGTTTAAGTCTCTTAACTGATTTTTTTGTTGAATACTTTCTTTGCTTAGCGCTTCTTTTATCTGTAGAAAGTCTTCTCTATTTAGCGTGGCTTCGGCATGAGTTCTACGTTCCTTCCTGTCTTTCCGAGCAAGAATCATGCTGGCTCTATGTGCTTGTACTTCCTTAGATGCAGATACTTGTTCTTCCGACAAGCTTAACTCATAGTTAACAATGTCAGGGTTAGCCTCTAGCTGTTTAATCTGAGTGCTTATCTGTGCCAATTCATCTTGCCCTGTTCGAAAAAAGCCACCTTGTTGCAACATGTCGAATATGGGAGGAACGAAGTGTAAGTGATGATTACTATCAGCAACCTTGCCTGAGAATGCCGATAGATAACCTATTTCCCCCTCTTTTGTTTCCACAAGAAGCACACCAAACATCTTGCCAACGGCTGTATCAAGATCTCCTGTAAGGCCAAAGTTGTGCTGCCAGCCAGTGTACGTTTCAAGATAGTGTTGTAGCTCTTCAACGGCAAGTTCACATAAAGGATGAGGCTGATAATAAAATGGAAAAGTAAACCGTTGAGGCAAGTCATATAAATCAATCGATTGTTTAAATGGGGTAAAATAATTATCTTGCACGGGCATATTTAGGTATAGGTTTAATTAATTGAAAAAAGTATTAGTCATCGGCTATGTTTGGCCTGAGCCAAACTCATCGGCAGCAGGCAGTCATATGATGTCGATTTTACGCCAATTTAGACAACAAAACTGGCAAGTTGAATTTGCAACCCCTTCCCAACCTACAGATCATATGATTGATTTAGCCAGTGAAGGCATATCTAGCCAAAGCATTGTCCTCAATTGTGATAGTTTTGATCACTATATTACTAACTATCAGCCAGATATCGTGCTATTTGACCGTTTTATGATGGAAGAACAATTTGGCTGGCGTGTTGAAAAAAATTGTCCTAAGGCACTTAAAGTTCTAGATACTGAAGATCTGCAATGTTTACGACATGCACGTCATCAAGCTCATAAGGCTGGGCGTGAGATGCGCCAAGCCGATCTCTTTAGTGATATTGCCAAACGTGAAATAGCAGCGATTCTGCGTTGTGATCTCTCTCTCATCATTTCCAGTTTCGAAATCGACTTATTAGCAAGTACATTTAAGGTTGATGCTCGACTACTTCACCATTTACCTTTTATGGTCGATCTCGCCAAGCTACCGACAAGCACACGCGCTTTTAATGAACGACAGCACTTTATGACGATTGGCAACTTCCGCCACGCACCTAATTGGGATGTTGTTTTATATCTACAACAAATATGGCCCTTAATTCGTCAACAACTCCCCGATGCCGAATTACATATTTACGGCTCTTATCCTCCGCCAAAAGCAACAGCATTAAATAACCCTAAAACAGGTTTTTTAATTAAAGGCTGGGCTGAAAATGCTTTTACCGTAATGGAGGAATCTAGATTATGTTTAGCACCCATTCGTTTTGGAGCGGGTATTAAAGGTAAATTATTAGATGCAATGGTGATGCAAACACCCAGCATAACGACACCACTGGGTAGCGAGGGTATGCACGATCAAGAAATTTGGCCCGGAGTTATTGCTGATAATATTAATGACTTTATTGATGCGGCAGTGAACTTGTATACCAATGAACAGGCATGGAATCAGGCACAAGAAAATGCAGTGTCATTATTACACTCACGCTACGATAGCCAAGTATTATCTGACCAGTTAATTACACGAATATTAGAAGTGGAAGACGGTTTAGACCGGCACCGTTTAACTAATTTCACTGGTAGTATGCTTAAACATCACACCATGATGAGCACAAAATATATGTCACAATGGATCGCGGAAAAAAATAAGCATCCTGAGTAATATACAATGAAACTAATCTATACCAATGAGAACCGCTACTTAGTCCACAATATTCAAAATATAGTGGAAAATGCCGGCATTACAATCATGCTAAAAAATGAATTTGCAGCGGGTGCTGCCGGTGATCTTGTACCGCATGAAACATGGCTTGAACTATGGGTAGTCAATGATGACGATTATGATAAAGCGATGGTAGCTATAGATTCTTCTTTTAGTACTGCTAATGATGCTGAATGGATTTACAACAGCTGCAAGGAAGTGAACAATGCTTCTTTTGAGTTTTGCTGGAACTGCCAACATAGCAACTCATAAGTACCTATTTTATTGCCAACTGAACCGTAGCGGAGCTGTAATTTCAATCACACCAGACTTCTCAAATTCAAAAGAGAGCGTTACACTTCCCCCTTCTGTAAAAACGACTGGACAAAGTTCAGTAAACATTAAATGAAATTCCATAGGCTCTAAAACCAGCTCAGATCCCGCTTCTATCACCATCGTTGTCATATATATCATTCGTGCCATGTCCGATTGAATATCGGTCTTATGCAGCATGAAATAAGCAGCGTTACTGCTTATGTTTAGTAAGGTGTAATAAGTCAAGTGAAGCAGTACACAGCCTCGTATAGAGCTGAAAATATATTTATTTAATGCAACTGTCTCTACACTTGCACTTTTCCTTACTACTCCCCAACTAATTCATCACACTTATAGAAGGCTGCCTCGCCACCTAATGAATTGACCAGTTTAGGTAAAACCTTAGACATTTTATCCATCAATGTCCAAGGAGGATTGATAACAATCATCCCGCTGGCTGACATGCCCGTACCAAATTGATCTGGTGCAATAGCTAACTCAAATTGCTGAATCTTCTTGATACCGCTTCGAATAAATTTACGCTCTAGTTGATCGATAATTTTTCGGTCAACAACAGGGTACCAAAG
>JAQRMU010000073.1 GCA_028598975.1 Gammaproteobacteria bacterium
ATGATATTAATAGAGATTTAAGAAATGAAAAAATTATTATTTTTATTAGCAGCATTATTGTCTAACAATGCCATCGCTCATGAACATGAACAATTTACCCAAGAAGGAAAGGCGGCAATCAAAGAATTTGCAGGCACATTAAAGAGTTCATTAGTTACAGCTATGAAATCTGGTGGGCCTATTGAAGCAATCTCGGTGTGCAATGATGTTGCACCTTCAATTGCAGCTGACATATCTAACAAATATGGTTTTCAAGTTGCACGCACAAGCCTAAAAATTCGCAACCCTGACAATAGCGCTGATGATTGGGAAAAAGAGATTCTTTTCCAGTTTGAAGCTAGCAAACAGCAAGGCGAAGAGGTTAAAACATTATTCGTTAGTGAAGCCACAACACAAAATGGCAATCATGAGCTTCGAATGATGAAAGCCATACCTACTGCTGAAATCTGTTTAACGTGTCATGGCAGCGATATTGCTCCAGCAATCCAAACTAAACTTGATGAACTGTACCCCAATGACCAAGCAACAGGGTTCAAGTTAGGTGATATTCGTGGTGCTTTTACATTGCGTAAAACTATCGACTAAACCCAAGGAAAAAACGAGCTCCTCTACCTACCTATGAATTTATCCCTTTATTTATCACTAGAAAAAATGATACCGTACATCCGCTAAAACTTGGCGATAACAATCATATTTGAGGACAACAATGACACTTTTCACACGATTTCTTACATTGGCGATAATGTTTATGCCAATACTTGCACACTCTCATGGTGCACCACGTTTAAAGGTTGAAGAAACAATTACAATCAATGCGGCTCCTGCTGATGTATGGAATGCAATCAAAAGCTTTGACAGCATTCATGCTTGGCATCCAGCTATCGAATCAACTAAAGCCAGTGGCAATGAAAACGGAGCAACACGTACTTTAACGCTCAGCAATGGCGGTACAATTGAAGAAAGCCTAAAAAAGCTTGATAATGAGAAAATGATGATGAACTATCAAATTACGAGCATGAGTAATGCTGGTGAAATTGATGACCACGGCACACCTCATGAAGTACCAGTAGTTCCTGTCAGTAAGTACAAATCATGGTTAAGTGTTAAAGCAGATGGCGAAGGCAGTAAAGTAAGCTGGAAAGGTAAGTTTTTCCGTGCATATCATGGTCACGAAACTATTCCACCTAAAGAATTAGATGACAATACTGCAAAGTCAGCAATTTCTGGTATTTACAAAGCAGGACTAGAGAGCTTAAAAGCACAATTAGAAAAGTAACTTCCACGTTCTAAAATAAAAAAGCCCTTACATGATTCAACATGCAAGGGCTTTTTTACATATTCTGTGGGGGATGTATTATTTTAATGAAACAGTTTCTGTTCGTCCCTTCATATCAATAGTCAACTTTCCTTCACTTGCTAACCAACCAATTGCACGTTGAACACCTTTTGCATCAAGGTCAGTCTCTTTAGTGATTTTTGTCACACTACTTGCACCATTGATATTAAGATAACTCCATACTACGCCAGCTGCTGTACCTATTAAACCTGCCATTTGTTACTCCATTTCAAAGTCTAGATAAAAAAACACAAAACACCTTGAATTACCACCAACCAAAGCATTGTAATATCCTGGTTTTATACTATTATTTTTCATCTAAATAGAGAACATCTTCCCGACTTTCACTTCTCCCATTTTGCTGTTCTTCTTCCTTTTCCCAGCTATAGACTTTTTCTGGAGGTATGGGATCTTTATTTCTAAAGGTAATGGCACAGATTACGCCCATTAGTGCACCAAACAAATGTGTCTCAAATGATATTTCTTCTTTTGTAGGAAGTATGCCCCACACCATACTTCCATAAAGGAAAAACACAATCATCGCTAATGCCATGGCAGGTTTATCTCGCCGTAACACCCCAATTAGAAAGAGAAAAAACATCATGCCATGCGTTAAACCACTAGCACCAAAATGATAGGCATCTCGGGCAAAAAGCCACACACCTATCCCCGATCCTAAATAGATAATTAAGAATGTTGCCTTGGCTGATTTTGGATATTCGTAAAATAAGGCTGTTGTTAAAACAAATAACGCGAGCGTATTTGAAAGTAAGTGTTCAAATGAACCATGAATCAAAGGTGCGAAAAGGATTCCAAGCAAGCCTGACACTTCTCTTGGCTCAACACCGTAATGGTTAAAGGGAGTATTAAATGCTAATTCCACACCTTTTATTAACCATAAAATAATAATGGCCACGATCACTCTGAACGCAATTGGTTTTAATAGTACAGGAGTTTCAGATAGCATTATTCATGGCCTCTACAATAGCTTGACATGCCGCCATCACGACTGGCCTTGGCGCTGCAATATTCATCCGCATAAAACCACTACCAACATTGCCGAAGCTAATTCCTGGGTTCATTCCCACTTTTGCCTCTTTGATAAAAAAGTCACTCAACTCATCATCTGTTAACTTCATAGCACGGCAGTCTAACCATAATAAATAAGTGCCTTGTGATAAAACGACCTTAATATTGGGAACGTGCCGCTCAAACATCTCTGTTACATCGCGTCGTGTTTCATCCAAATAGACCATCAACTCGTCTAACCAAATTTCACCAGCACGGTATGCCGCTTCAAATGCAGTGATGCTGAATGGGTTGCTGGCACTAATATGAAGACGATCAAAAACCTGCTTGATTGCATTCCAATGTTGACGGTTATCAACCACCAAACTTGATAAACCTAACCCCGGGATATTGAATGTTTTACTGGGAGAAACAAGCGTAATAATACTGACATCATTCGCCAACGTTGCTAAGGGAATATGCTGATAATCTGGGTAAATTAAATCTGCATGAATTTCATCTGAAAGAATAATTAAGTCATACCGTCGAGCTATATCCAATACAGCTTCAAGCTCTTGTTTCTGCCACACTCTTCCTACAGGGTTATGTGGTGAACACAGAAGCAACATCTTAGCTCCAGCTATCGCACATTGCTCAAGATGTTCCAAATCAATCTTATAGTCACCACCAACAAGTTTGAGTGGGTTCTCAATGACTTTCCTACCTGTTTCAGTAATTGCCGAAAAAAAAGGCGGGTAAATAGGTGGCTGGATAATAATACTGTCGCCCGAGTCAGACAGAGCCTCAATCACCGCATGCATTGAGGGCACGACTCCCGGGCAGATTAAAATAGACTTACGTGCAATAGTCCAATCGTGTCGTTGCTTGAACCAATCTTGCATCGCAGTGAATAATGACTCGGGATGAAGTGTGTAACCATAAATAGGATGTGTTGCTCGTGATATTAATGCCTCAGTGACCGCTTCTGGTGCTGCAAAGTCCATATCTGCCACCCATAATGGCAACACATCTTCTGTGCCGAAAACAGCTTTACGAACATCATATTTAACATTTGATGTGCCCGCTCGATCTATAATTTTATCGAAATTGGTTGTCATTTATTTTTTAACCCACAGAGTCACATCAGACAGAGTATGTTGAAATTTACGACTCGTTTCTCTAATAACAAAGGGAACCTGTTGTGGCTCGGTCATTAAGTCAAAGTATTCACCTAAAATTGACTTTAAACCATCTAAAGTACTCACATTTTCACCATCTTTTTTAATACCACCTAACCAGTTTTCTTTTTTAGTGTGTTCTTCCAACCATGTATATGGTGAGGCAATCAATAAAACACCACCGGGATTAACTCGTTCGTGAATCGTGCGTAAGAACAAAGCAGGGTCATAAAGACGATCAATCAAATTAGCCGCTATCACTAAATCATAGTCTTTAAAATGTGGTTTTAAATTGCACGCATCACCTTGTAAGAATTCCACCTTATCACTCACATTGGCTAAACCAAGATCGCTTAGATGTCGCTCACGATAGAGCATCAGTTCGCCTTCATCTGCAATGCTATACCGAATCACACCTTGTTCAACTAATTGCACTCCTAGGTTAATTAACCGTGCTGAAAAGTCGATGCCCGTTACATGATCAAAGCGCTTAGCTAATTCAAAGCTTGCACGACCAACCGCGCAGCCAATATCTAAGGCCTTAACAGCTGGCTTACTCCCCAGAGCTTTAATGGCAATATTTGCTATAGTCTGAGGGAAATTAGCCACATCATAATAACTATCGCCATAGTGGAACTCAGCATACTCCGATAGCATTTTGTCATTTTCATAATTCGACATTATTTGTTCCTGAACGGCTTCAGCCTCAACATAACGAAACCCTGCATGTTGAAAAAAATGTTGGCGAAAAGCATAGCGAGCATCATGACGACTTTCATTGCCTGATGAAATCCACGAGCCCCCTTTAAATAAATGATGGCGACCATCATAGGTCGGCATCGTAAAATCATCATAATAAGGGTGAACCTTAAACCCATCAAAAGGATAAATAGCTGTTTCAGTCCACTGCCATACATTCCCTACTACATCGTAGTGTTTTCCATGTAAGAACTTATTCACTGGGCATGGCGAAGCGCTGTGATCATTATGAATATTGGCTTGGGCCTGTTGACCACTCTTTAACTCCTCAATACCTGAGTAATCAACTATTCGATGCCATTCATCTTCTGTTGGAAGTCTGATTGCTCTTCCTGTTTTCTGTGCTTTCCAATTACAAAATGCTTTTGCTTCATGGTAATTCACTTCGGCAGGCCAATCCCAAGGCATAGCAACCACTTCTGTCATTAGACGGCACTGCCAGCCGTGCTTGCCTTTTATCCAAAAGCTAGGGTGCTGTGCGTGTGAAAAGTTCAACCACTGCAAACCATCTTCATGCCAATAGCTTTGCTCCTTATATCCCCCATCTTCAACGAAGGTTAAGAACTCCTGATTGCTCACTAAATATTTACTTGCCTGAAATTGGCCAACCTCAGAGTGATGAGTTCCATATTCATTGTCCCAGCCATACACATCATCATTGAGCTTGCCCAGCTTAACCTTAGCCGCAGGAATCGTTAACAACTCATTCGTAGGCGCATGTTTAGTTTCGGCCCATGGTTGCCATGCTGAATGCGGCTTAATTAAATCCAATGCTTGCTGGCGAATTAATACTGATGATGTTTCTATATGAATTTGCTCATGCTCAATTCCCATCATAATGGTCCACCAAGGATTGTCCCAATCTATTGGTAACGTTAGCGGTGTGCTGCCAATGAGTTCATTGATCACCTTCTTAAGTTCTTGCCTATAGGCTTTAACTTCAGAAACATCAGGCCAGTCATAATGTGAGTCATCAAGATCATCCCAACTCATTTCATCCACACCAATAGCAAACATTGATTCAAATTTAGGGTTAATTCGCTGCTTAATTAAGCCCGATAAAATAAGTTTATTAATGAAAAAAGTTGCCGTATGACCATAGTAAAAGATCAAAGGGTGTCGCAATGAAATAGGCTTTTGGTAATAAGCGTGATCAGATACTAGCGTTTCAAATAACGACTCATAGCGCTCAAATGTTGCATTAAAATAAGCTGAAATCTCTTTTCTTTTTGCAGCTACATCACTTCCTATTAAGGAAGGTGTTCTCAAAAAACTGGAAGAAGACATTCAAACGTCCTTTTATTTCTAAAAGTAATAGACAGTCCAAAATATCAAACGTTACAGCAGAAAACAAATTAGTTAAGTTGTTCAGCCAACCATGCTATTTTAGCTGAGAGCTCTACCGAACAGCTCCATTTATATGCCAAGTTGATTGTTTCAGCACAGGCATAAACACCGTGACCTTTAACGACGGTGACCTTATGGTCTTGTAGGGCTTTAGCAACTGCTGAAGGTGCTTGTTCAACATAATTATCATAAGGAATAGAAATGACGGGGACTAACGGAAAATAATATTGGCCTTCAAAATCAATAGGAACAAAATCATTACCATTTAATGTCATGGCAACGGTATGGGGGCCGTGGCTATGCATTACAGCTCGAGCTTGTGGGTTATTTTGATAGACTTGAATATGTAGTGGTGCATCTAAAGACGCACCCTCTTCCATCAAGCCGTCAATATGACATTGAACAAGATCATCCGCCTGCAAAGTATCGGCACAACAGCCAGTTGGTGTCACCCATATTTCATCATGAAAACGAAAAGAGGCATTACCACTATGTGAATCATTACAGCCGTATTGGCGTAGCCAACGGTAATGCTCAACTAACTGCTGTTTTAGTTGTTCACGATTCATTTGTTATTGTTTTCTCAAGTTGTGCATTCACATGTCGTAACCATTGCCCTGCTTGATTACGTTCGTTCTCAAATGAAACAGCTCTACTAAACTGTACCTTTGCTTCAGCTAGGTTTCCCAGATGAAATTGAGTCATGCCTAATAATAATGCTGCAGATCCTATTTTTTTTCCTTCAAGTTTTTTCAAGCTCTCAGTCAACGCTCCTTCTGCTTGTTTCCATTGCTCTAGGCCAAAGAGTACGCGACCATATTTCAAATCAGATTCACCACTTTGATCAAGCTTTGCTACTTTGGCTAATACTTCAGCAGCTTTTTCGCCTTCTCTTGCCGCCAGCCAACTTTCTGCTAGACGGTTTAAGTTATCAAAATCAGTCCCAATAATGCCGCTATTAAGACCATTTGTTAACAGTTGTGCAGATTTATAAGGGATATGTAAATAACGGTACATATCTGCCATATTAATTAATATTTTTGCATCGCCTAGCTCTAAGCGCTGTGCCAGCATTTTCACAGCCAAACCGGTGAATTCTTTATTTTGTTGCAAATAAAGTGCAGACAATTGTGACCAGTATGTTTTTTGGTAGGGGTAACGAGGGATCAGTGATTCTAATACCTTAATCGCAGATTTATATTGCTTCAATTCTAAATGAGCCGACAGTAGCACTTGAAACCATGACTCTTTAGGCGATGTGTCGTTTTTAATTGCAATCTTAATATACTCAATCGCTTTCTTATAATTTGGCACGCGATAGTAGGCACTTGCCAATAAAACATAAGCAGAGTTAGGCGGAGAAGCATCGGCCTTTAACCATTGCTCTAATAAGGTGATGCCTTCTTTATATCTCCCCTCAGCTAACAATAATTGGCCTAAATTATATTTCAGATTATGACTCACTTTTTCTGGCAAGGCATTAGAACTCAAAGCCTGCTGAAATAGCTTACTGGCCTGAGAATACTTTTCTTGTGATGAATATAAGTAGCCTAATGTTTGTTGAACCACTGCCTTTTCATATGAAGCTGCTTCAACTTTTTGTAACAACTCTTTAAGCTTTGATTCTGCCGTAGACCATTTCTCAACTTCCATCAGTTCTTGAGCATTACTCAGAACCTTATAGGTTTTCTCCGTCAATAAATACTGGCTATCTTCTTTCGAAACTGCACTTGTCATAAATAGAACAGTCATTGCCAGCATCAGTATTTTACTAATTGATAACTTCATTATTTAGCCAACTTAAATTCTATTTCTTGAGTCGCTTGACGTTCAACAGGCTGACCATCGACTACTTTAGGTTTGAATTTCCATTTTAAAATTGCCTTTAATGCTGCTTTATTAAATATATTTTCGGTCGTAGCACTAACAACAACGGGATCACGTACTTGACCGTCTTTAGTAATCGTAAATGAAACCGTAACCGATCCTTCAATACCTCGCCGTGATGCTGCTCGAGGATAACGAGGGGGAATTCGAACTAAGGGAATAACATCATCATCCATCATTGGAGCAACAACGGGAGCTGGAGCGGCAACGGGTGCGGCTGAAAAATCTCCCAAATAGGGACCACCAGCAATATTAAGCGGCACATCAATACGAGGTACATTCATTTTAGGTGTCGGCGACTTTAACTTATCCGCTTGTGGTGCTGGTGCTTTCGGTGGTGGTGGTGGCTTTTTCGGTGGTGGCGGTTTTTTAGGAAGTTCACGTTTTTTAGTTTCTGTCCGTGTTTCACGTTTTAGGCGAACAAAATCTAATAAGCGAATATCTTCTGTCACCAAACGGTCAATACTTTGAGCTGATGTCATTTGCTGCATCAAGGTAAATAAACCAAGATTGACTAATAACGCCAGAATTAACCCGATGGTTAAACGCATGTAACTTTGTCCTTTAGTCGCGTTCGGCAGCGATGGACACATTAGCAACACCTGCTAATCGTGCTTGGTCCATAACTTCAATCAACAAGCCTGTTTTAGACTCTTTATCCGCTAAAATAATCACTGAACCTTCTGGATTCTCAGCATGCATCCGTTCAACATTAGCCCTAACAGCACGACGATCTACCAACCGTTTATCCATCCAAATTTCACCATTAGGTTTGATGGCGATTAATATATTGGCATGCTCTTTCTTAACCGCTGTTTTAGCTGAAGGGCGACTCACATCAACCCCCGTTTCTTTAACAAAAGAAGTTGTCACAATAAAAAAGATTAATAAAATAAACACCATATCAATCAAGGGCGTCATATTTACTTCTGCCATTGCACCACTTTGTCGGCGTGAATGTCTTTTACTCATTATTTAATCCCTTCGTAGCGCATCAGCAACATTATCAACAGCACGTGTCACGCGTTGCTCTAAGTGAGCACTAAAGTACATTCCAGATAAGGCAGCTAGCAAGCCTCCCATCGTAGTAATCAAGGCAATAGAAATCCCCCCAGCCATACCACGCGCATTACCCGTACCAAAAACAGTTAATACATCAAATGTTTGAATCATGCCATCTACAGTTCCTAATAAACCTAGCATTGGCAAAGCCGCGATTAAAGTTCGAATAGACATTAAATTTTGTTTTAACGCCGCACGACTTTCTGAGACAAGCCCTTCACGAATTTTATGTGCATACCAACTGCTACGTTCCGTTCTTTCATGCCATTCTGACAATAATGTTTTAACGTGTTTTGGATGAATAATATAGACGAATAAATACCGTTCCATAATGAGTGTCCACATCACTATAGAGGCAATCAGGATTGCCCATAAAATTAAACCACCACTTTCTAGTAGCAGTTGAATATTAAATAGATTATTTGTCAGAGCTTCCATTCTGCTGCTCTGCGTTATGGGCGATTAATGCTGCACTTTCTTCATCTAAGATCTGTACTAGACGGTTACTTTTGCTTGATATAGCACTATGAATCAGCAAAATAGGAATGGCGACAGCCAAGCCAAGCTCAGTCGTTACCAATGCTTGTGAAATACCACCTGACATCAACTTCGGGTCACCCGTACCAAACAAGGTTATCGACTGAAATGTCTCGATCATGCCAGAAACAGTCCCTAAAAGCCCCAACATAGGTGCTATTGCCGCTAAAACAGCTAGTGTAATCAAGCCTCGCTCAATTTTAGGTATCTCACGTAGTATCGCTTCATCTAGTTTTAAAGATAAAGTCTCAACATCATTGTCTTTATCGTCACTATAAACAGATAAAATTCGACCTAATGGATTTTTTAGACTAACTTTGGTCTGTGTTTGCTGCTTAATAATGCCGCGGCCCACAACCGTTAGGAAGATGAATCGTTGTAGTGCAATCAACAAACCAATCGCACCTAGACCCAAAATAATATAACCAATCCAACCACCTTGTTGAATACGTTCTTTTAAATCAGGGGACTGCACAAGTAAGGCCATAAGAGCACCGCGAGTAGGATCTACCACGACAGGCCGGATCGAATCATCAGCTGTAACTTCAAACTCAGCAACAAGGCTTTGCAAGCGTTCAACAGGTTGGCGACCAAGCTCAACTAAACTACCTGTTTCTGGCAAGTATCGTAGAAACTTACCATCACTAAATGCGGTAAACACACCTACGCGAGTGACATCACGCTCATCAACCTTACCCTCGGCAGTGATAATTGGCACAGAAAATTGGCTCACCTTTCCAGACTCTGTCATTTCCTCTTGCAGTAAGACCCAAAAATCACTAAGTTCTTCAATTGTTGGTTGTTGTTTTCGCTCTGCGAGTGCGGTTAAAAACTCACCCCGATTCTTCTTTTGTGCTGATGTCATTGAGCTTTCAAGAACGCCACGACTATCATTCGCCATTTGTCGAACAGTACCAAACAACTCTCCTAACGACCCCGACTTTTCTTGTAGTAAGCTTTCTTTTTCTACCAGTCCTTTTTCATAGTCTTGGAAAGTCTGATTAAGTTGTTCTGTTCTTTGTTCTTGAAAAGCAAGTTGTGATTTTGCCTCATCTAACAACTTAGCTTGTTCATCACGTGATGTTACAAACTCTGCTTCTCTTAATTTATTATTCTGCTGTTCTAACACTCGTTCACGCTTTACTTGTTTTAGCAAAGCATCTAAATCAGCCGGTTTATCGGCAGCCTGAAGGACTGGCAGTGCAAGCAAACTCAGTAATAGACTTGAAATAATTAATTTCATTGTGCCACCTCCGCGGTTTTCACGGGCAACACTAATAAATCAGGCGGCAATTGTTTCTTGGCAACTTTCAAGCCTTGGGAAATGCTTTGTCGGTAGCTATCATCCAGTTTTTGCCATTGCTGTTGATTCCAAATTCCAGCCTCAAGACCATCTAATGTAAGGTAATACAAACTTACACGACCAATTCGAAGAAAATCGACTGTTCGTGAGTTGCCATCAACTGTTAGTTCACCTTGGTAGGCTTCAATTGTTCGACCGTACTCTGTTTCAACTTGGTAAGCTTCTAAAATACGACGGTATTTTTCTGCCAAGGTCACATCAGCACGTTCCATCAATGTTTGTAGCTGAATCACCCGTTCTTGTCGCTCATCAGGTAAGAAAGGTACGTCTAGCTCAACAAACTGCGCCATGGTATCAATCATCTTCAACATCAAAGGAACGATATCGCGCTGTGTTGTTTCAATATTACGCAACTGCACGTCAATAGAGTCTAATTCTGATTTCTGCGATACGACTAGTTTATTCAGTTGATCGTTATAAGCACGTAGACTTTCTGTTTGTCTTAATATATCGCGGTATTCAGATAACATCTGAGTTGTCTCATCAGAAAGCTGATCGACCTGTTGCTGTGATGTTTGAGCTGCAATATCCGTTTTAACTTGAGTATCTATTGCTTTTTCTAGGTTTCCAGCAAAGGCGATGACTGGGCTAATCGTTATTAACAATATCCCTATCCACTGCTGCCTAATCCATGTAATTTTCTGCATAAAAATATTTCCGTTCACATAATGAGGTGTATGCAAAAGATGCCACAGCCATCAAAAAAGTCAGGGGGCAATAGTAGCAAGAGAATCACATACAGGGAAATACTAAAATGAATTAAGTTTGAGTTAGTTCAAGCAAAAAAAAACCAGACGCTAGGTCTGGTTAAACCTTCATAAGAAGGAGAGAGAAATATAAAGTTGCTAAGAAGCTGAATTCCTATAACTAATGTTGTACAGAATACAGAGTGCAATGCATTTCGAAATGAGCGACTCCTCCCAATAAATCAGGAAATTATTCCCTTCTTCTCTCAGCCTTTTATTTTCAAAGGTCTAGCTAGATAGACCATGACTAATCGCGAAGCGCATAAGCTCCGCAGTTTTGCTAATATCGAGCTTACTTTTTATCTGGGTGAGGTTGTTTGCGACAGTTTTATAACTAATTCCCAAAATACCTGCAATATCATTCATGCTTTTACCATCACCTAATAACCGTAAAATCTCAAGCTCACGACGAGATAAGTCGCCCAGTACACTGGTCTCGGCTCCCACATTTAACATTGCCAATTGCTGTGCTGTATCAGGACTCAAATAGGTTTTTCCATCCAACACTTTTTCAACAGCTTCAACCAAATGATCCGCGGCATTATTCTTAGTGATATACCCTTTGGCCCCTGCTTGCATTGCTCGTGATGCAAAGACAGGATCTTCATGCATACTAAACATCAACACCTTGGCATTTTCTCGGTTTGCCCGCATTTTTCGTAACACTTCTAAACCACCGATCCCCGGTAAAGTAATATCCAATAACACCATGTCTGGATAAATTTCTTGGAACAAACGGTAACCATCTTCCCCCGTCTCAGCTTCAACTACTTTTGCAGTAGGAATTTGCTGAATAAGTTGTCGACAGCCTGCTCTAACGATTGGGTGATCATCTACCACTAAAATTGTCACTGTTTGCTTCATGTTTTATCACTATCCTTTATTAATGGTATTAATACTCGTACTTGTAAACCATGCCCTTCTTCAGTATCAAAGGCGATTCGTCCCCCCAATGCTGACACACGCTCACGCATACCAATTAAACCAAAGCCTCGGATTAGATCGGCTTTCAAGCCAATTCCATCGTCGGTTACAGTTACTTTTAAATTTTCTTCATCTAAGCGTAGCTCTACTTTGACGTGTTTTGCTTTCGCATGTCGAACACAGTTAGTTGTACACTCTTGCACAATACGATAAACCGTTACTTGTATCGTATCCGCTAATTCACGACAATCACCAACAAAGTCCCATTCCCAATCAATTTCAGGCTGTCTATCACGCCAGTTTCTAATCATATCCCGTAACGCATCTGTTAACCCTAAATCATCAAGGGTCATGGGACGCAAGCGGCTCAACATTTTTCGAACAAGTGATTGAATATGATTAGTAATCGACTTTACAGATTCAACCTTGTCCGTGACTTCTGTCAATAGATGTTCACTGGCAATACGTTCTATATCAGCTAAATCTACCCGAATGCCAAATAAACACGGACCTAACTCATCATGTAATTCACGAGATAGATCGCGTCGTTCTGTTTCTTGAACTGCCAGCATATTACCTGCTAAGGAATGGTTTTCAACCATTGTCTTTTCTAATACTCTCGCCATATGATTAAAGCGATTTTGGATAGGCGTTAATTCACTAACTACAGCCGTCTCAACACGAGCTGAGAAATCTCCTTTTTCCAACCTCCCCAAGGCTTCGGCCAAGTGTTCTATTGGCTTTAGCCCTTGTCGCAAAGCGACATACACTAAACTAACAATAAGGAATAGAAAGAAAGCACCTAACCAAAAAAGTACTTGCACATCTCGCCATACCTCGGTCACTTCATCACTAGGATCAGCTTCAACAACAAGATAACCATATGACTTACTTCCTTTAGTTATCAATCGACGAAAGGCAACGGCTTCTGGTTCCATAAGCTTAATAAACCAATCAGGTGCATCTGGCTTATGTATAAAACCTCCAGTCACCTCCTCTCCAATCAATGGTGCACCTTGCATATCCTCAAACCATGCTCGGATATGACGTGTATCTCGCACACTATTTACAATCAGCTTTAGTCGCTCACCTAAGTCATTAGAAAAACGAAGTGTGGGTAAGGCATTTATTAATAAACCTTTCGCTAATTGGGTGCTTGAGTCCATTTCAGAGACTAATGCCTGTCGTGCATTTTTCACCATAAAAAACCCCGCAGCAGCGAAGTTAATCAACAATATAATGGTTACAATTATTACTATTCGAAACTTTAAACTCATAATCGGTCGGTATTCTTACTGAGATAAGCTAGAATTATCGCATACATTCAAATTTAAGACTCTTAGGACATCTTTATGACCACTAATCACGACCTTTTTTCTCAAGCTCAGAACCATATTCCTGGTGGCGTTAACTCCCCCGTTCGCGCATTTAAAGGTGTTGGTGGAGATCCTGTTTTCTTCCGCGAAGGAAAAGGCGCATACATAACAGACGCAGAAGGCAATCGTTATATTGATTATATTGGCTCTTGGGGCCCAATGATCCTTGGTCACGCTCATCCTGACGTTATCAGTGCTGTACAAGAATCTGTCACACATGGACTTGGTTTTGGAGCACCCACTGAAATTGAAATCGAAATGGCAGATACTTTATGTCGACTTGTTCCTTCAATGGAATTAGTTCGTATGGTAAGTTCGGGTACAGAAGCCACAATGAGCGCAATTCGTCTTGCTCGTGGTTTTACAGGTCGAGATAAAATCGTCAAATTTGAAGGCTGTTACCACGGTCATGCTGATTCATTATTAGTGAAAGCAGGCTCTGGCGCATTGACGTTAGGCGTTCCTTCTTCTGGCGGTGTTCCAGCATCTTTAGCTGAGCATACATTAACGCTACGCTATAACGATCTAGATTCTGTTCGTGACTGTTTTGCTGAACTAGGCGATCAAATTGCCTGCATTATCGTCGAGCCTGTTGCTGGCAATATGAACTGCATTCCACCAGCAGATGGCTTCTTACAAGGTTTACGTGACATCTGTGATCAATCAGGTGCAGTACTTATTTTCGATGAAGTGATGACAGGCTTTCGTGTCTCTTTAGGAGGCGCACAAGAATATTATGATGTAAAACCTGATCTCACAACATTAGGAAAAGTGGTTGGTGGCGGCCTACCTGTTGGTGCCTTTGGTGGTAAACGTGAAGTGATGGAATGCATTGCTCCACTTGGCCCTGTTTATCAAGCTGGTACATTGTCGGGTAACCCTGTTGCTATGGCTGCCGGTTTAAGCACGCTTAAGCTTATCCAAGCACCTGATTTCCACAAAAAGCTATCTGCTACGGCAAATACATTAGTAACAGGCTTAAAAGAACGTGCTGATAAAGCAGGTGTTGGTCTAGCTATAAACCAAGTAGGCGGCATGTTTGGTGTCTTTTTCACAGACGAAAAGGAAGTCAGCACATTTGAACAAGTATCAGCCTGCGATCAAGAACGATTCAAAAAGTTCTTCCACGGCATGTTAAATGAAGGGATCTACCTTGCACCCTCATCTTATGAAGCAGGCTTTGTATCTGCAGCGCATGGTGAGGCTGAAATTCAAGCAACCTTAGATGCTGCTGAAAAAGTGTTTTCTACGCTGTAGCTCTACAAGCATTATCTGTTTTAAGGATATACCTAAAATACTTCAATCGGAATGTAAATAATTACCTAATGGAACCCTATCAGCCGCCCTTCACTATCACACCAGCAATCATTGCTTTAATCTCTGAGATCAGTGAAAACTTGGGGCGTTTATCGGTTTTGGAAGGTGAAAGAAGTTTGCGTCTGCGTCGTATCAATCGTATTCGTACTATCATGGGACGGTTATGGCAAACCTTAATTCTCAGTCAATGGAATCCATTACTTGCCCAATTGCCCGTTGAAAGTATGATTCACGAGCATCAACGTAATTACTATCAAGCCATCAATCATAGTACTCAGCAAACTGACTCAGCCCCTTTTATTGAGTTTATGCTATCGACCATTCTAGATACAATAAAAGTAAATCTCAGCCCCCAAGTCACACCTCAAGTAACGCCCCAAGTTAAATTGTTATTAGACATATTAATTCAGGCTTCTATGGCAATGAGCCGTGATGAGATACAAACAAGTCTCAAACTCAAAGATCGTAAATCTTTCCGTGAACGTTATCTAAAACCTGCTTTAGATAAGGGATTAATTGAAATGACGATTCCAGACAAACCTAATAGCCGCTTGCAAAAATATGCTGTAACGGGGCGAGGCAAACGGGAAGCTAAGTCAAAATGAATCAATGTTCTAAATTCTTTTCAGCGCTATTGCTCATCTTTTTAAGTTATGGCATCAATGCAAAAAATGCTGACATATTATTACTCAAGACCTATGATGATTCACAGGATGTAACAGGTTGGTTAATGAGTGAGAAACTAGATGGTATGCGTGCTATTTGGGATGGAGAAACACTTAAAAGTCGGCAAGGCAACGAGATCGCCGCACCTGAATGGTTCTTGCAGGCTTTACCTCCTTTTGCCCTTGATGGTGAGTTATGGACACAACGTAATAATTTTGAAAACATTATGTCAATCGTCAGTCAACACATTCCAGATGAACGATGGCACACTATTCACTATCAAATTTTTGAAGTACCACATCAACAAGGTGGTTTATTAACTCGTCTCGCTATTTTACAGGACTATTTAGAACGTCATCCCAGCCCTTTCATCGTGATTATCCCACAATCCACTGTTCAGTCAGCCGAACATTTAAAAATTGAATTAAATAAGGTTATTTCATTGGGAGGTGAAGGATTAGTCGTTCGTAAAGCTGATTCTCCATACCACACGGGACGTTCAAACCACGCCCTAAAAGTAAAACAATATCACGATGCTGAATGCACGGTTATTGGTCATAAGCCAGGCAAAGGTAAATATATTGGCAAGGTAGGCTCCTTACACTGTCAGTTGTTATCAGGAATTACATTTTATATTGGTTCTGGTTTGTCTGACAAACAACGGCAATCACCACCTGAAATAGGCAAACTAATTACCTTCAAGTATTATGGCTTCACAAAAAATAATAAACCACGTTTTCCTGTATTTCTAAGAATTAGGCCCCAACAATGAATACACTCTACTGGCACGATTATGAAACCTTTGGTATTGATCCTCGTTATGATCGCCCTTCTCAGTTTGCTGGTATCCGTACTGATGAAGATCT
>JAQRMU010000074.1 GCA_028598975.1 Gammaproteobacteria bacterium
GTTGTTAGTATGAATCATGAGAGTTACCTTTGTTTTGATTTAAGCTTTGACACCTTTATCAAAACGGGTAACTCTCTTCTTTGCAAATCGAAGTGTCAGATCTAGTCTGAGCTAATACAAAAGAGGTGACTGTATCGCCCGGTCCACAATAGGCGACCATTCCTTTTCTTCCTCAGAACCATCATGTATTCATGAAGCAGCCTTCATTCCAACAACATCCATTAACTTTCCATAATCAGTCACCACGTCATACTTCACATTATCTGAGGTGATTTTTATATTGATCTCATCAAAAAACTTACGTGCGCATTTGATCTTTGTTTTTTCTATTTCTCGCAGCTTCATCGATGACATGGTGCCTTTAGTTTCAGCAATAAAATAGATGTGCTTTACGCTACCCTCCTTGAATGAGATGGCCCAATCAGGATTGTAATCACCTACTGGCGTTGGAATTAAAAAACCACGAGGTAGTTTTGCATACACCACAACTTCGCTGCTGGTATCCAGCTCTGTTACAAAATCTCGCTCCACGGTTGAATCAGTAATGACATAGTCATATATATGATTCTTCATTTTTTCACTGGCCTTGGTGAAATCTTGCTTGCTTTGACCTGCTGTAAAAATATCAACATCATACTGCTCATCAACCTCGTCATAACTCAGTTTCTCAATAATGATGGTAGCTTTTTGCTCTTTTATCAGTCGTGATGCTTCTGCAATAAAGTGTTCTGGATTTTGCTGGAATTGAGAAAACACCACGGCCTCAATGCCCGTTAAAATAGCTGCCAGTGTCTTTCGTGTTAGCTGCACATTTTCAGATAACTTACCAAGCAGGTCGTATTTAACCCTCGAATGGGCGGACTTTCCGTACTCTGTTGCAGTTTCCTCTATCTTAAAACCTTCACCGCTTTTTAATTCATCATCCGTTACTTCATCCTTTTGGATGCCAGATTGAACGGTGTATTGTAAAGGCGTAACACGTAGCTCTTTTTCTAGGGTGGCAATGCATTTTTTAATGAGCTCGTCTGAGTCAAAATCAACACGATAAACGGCCTTATGGTTTATGCGAGCCCATAACTCCTGAAATGCTTTTTTGTCAAAATTAGCATTTAGCGGATTCGTTTTAGGTTTTCTATCATCACCAATTCCAGGTAATTGCGCTTCACTGAATACGCTATCAATGAGTGTAAACACCTGTTCAGCATATTCAACCAACTCCTTCGGCAGGTCTGCCAATTCGCCAGCCTCTTTGGCTTTATGATAATCCTCGCTAATCTTGTCGTTATCATCGGTATAATCATTTTTAATCAGGTAGCGATATATCTGCTTTGCCATAACAGGCGTAATTTCTACTGTTCCTGAATCCGACTTAATAATCTTACCCGTGAAGTAAGCCTCATCCGCCTTTCTAGGACGTGCTGAGAGTGACTCACTTATTTCGCCCTGTAAGTTGGTAACAAAATCTTTATAACTTTCACTGGCAATGACTGTGAGTACATTAATGTCGTGCACAGTAGCAGGATGGTCCATACGGTCACCCTGTTTATTTACAGAAAGTCGCAACCCGCGTCCTACCTCCTGTCGACGAGAGATTGTATTATCGCTGTGCTTTAACATGCACATGACAAACACATTGGGATTGTCCCAACCTTCACGTAGTGCGGAGTGTGAAAAAATAAATCGAGTGGGTTCGGTGAAGGAGAGCAGTTGTTCTTTATCTTTCAAGATAAGGTCATAAGCATCTACGTCATCCGAATCTACTGCACGCGCACCCACCTTGGGGTCTTTAAGGTGCTTGGTTTTTTTGTCTATTGAAAAATAGCCTTTATGTGTCTGGGTGACATCAATACCATCTAAATGTTTTCGATAGGCCTCATTATCAATCGCTAATTCGCTGAGGTATTCATCTTTCAGTATTTTATATTCTTCTTCAAAGGTACGTGCATATTCACCTTTTTCATCAGCCTGATCATAGTCCCGATACTTCACTACCGAATCAATAAAGAATAACGATAAAACCTTAATGCCTTGTGCAAACAACTGTTTTTCTTTATCCAGGTGGGCTTTGATAGTCTCCCTGATTTGAATGCGACGAATATCACCTTCTGCCACATCGCCTGTTGCTTCACCAGCAGTCAAGACATGGCCATTAGTAAACTCGACTGTATCTTGGTTGTAATCAATCTGTGAAATAGTGAAGCCTTTATATTGATCTAACTCACCTGACTCAACGTATAGGTCTCGTCCCGCTTCCAAGCGTTTAATCTGGCGTTTAATAACACCTGTCTTTAGCTGTACTTCCATGTCTATTCTGGCAATCGGTGCTTTTTTGGATATCTCAATAGACTCTAGATACAAGTACGCATTCGTACCTGCCAACCCTTTTGTAGTAATGCCTCGTACTGCAATTTTCTTTACCAGCTTCTGGTTGTAGGCATCCAGCGCATCCAATCGGTGTATTTTGTTGTGATTGGTTTTATGCGTAGCGGAGTAACGCAATATCATTAATGGCTTGAATTTTGGTAGTGCTTCTAGTGTTGCCTTACCTTCCATTTTCTGCGGCTCATCAAGAATCAATATAGGACGATTGCTGCTGATAACATCAATGGGCTTACGCGATTGGAAGTCATCCAGCTCTTCATAAATTCGGCGATTATCCTTGCCTCGAGCATTAAAGGCCTGAATATTGATAATCATCACATTAATACCCGCATCAGATGAGAAGCTTTCAAGCGGTGAAAAGTCTTTTGAATTGTAAATAAAGAAGCGAACTTTTTTTCCATAGCCTTCAGTAAAATGCTCAGCCGTTATTTCAAATGATTTATAAATACCTTCACGAATAGCAATGCTGGGCACGATAATAATAAACTTGCTCCAACCATAGAGCTTGTTCATTTCAAACATCGTTTTGATATAGCAGTAGGTTTTACCTGTGCCGGTTTCCATTTCTATATCAAGGTTGATGGCTGCACCGGGTTTATAGCCATTGGGTTTCGGCTTAAGCTTTCCGCTTTTATCAAACTCGGTAAAATCAACCAGTGATTGTGACATCGGTAGATTCTGTTGCCGTTGAACACTGTGTATGTTGTCGATGAGTTGCGTATCCGTTAGCTGTATATCAGCATTTTTAAAACCTTCATCTTCAAGCGATGACGTTTGTCGAAGACCTTGGTGATCAGCTTTTTCCTTACCCGGATCAATACGGTAACTTATTCCAGCATTAGGTAATTGTCCCGCAAAACAGTCAATGACTGATTCAACCGCATTGCTTTGATAGGGTTGTATTTTAAATTTAAACTTCATGCTTGCGCCTCTACTATGGCTTCAAAACTGCCAATCCAGGCATTAAATACCGGGCATTTCTCTCTCATTTGAGTAATGCCAATACGATTTGCAATGGCTATGCCTAATGATGTTTTAGGAAACTTCTTCGTTTTAGCCCAACCATCAAGACGCTTCGAAGGTGCTGTTTGGCGGCTATTATTAATGGCTTCGGGCTCATGGTGTTGGGTGAGTACAGCAGATATTACTGCTTCATCAACACCCAGCTCAGCAGCCAGCGATTCACTATCACTGAATAACAAGGCTTCAAATTCATGAATGGCCATATAAGGGATAAATCGTCGCCCAGCTTGTTGTTCTGCAAATAGTGTATTCACTTGTTCTTGAGTCGCTTCGTTAATGCACTCAGCAATTTGATCAGGTTTTAAATTAGGCGCAATCGAATCTATGCCAGGCCATTCTTTTGTGCCGTAGTAATCAACAAAGGTGGTCACGTAGGTATCAGAACGCTGTTTTAAATGCAGGCCAAGGTCATTTTGTACGCGTGAAAAGCGAAC
>JAQRMU010000075.1 GCA_028598975.1 Gammaproteobacteria bacterium
ATTCTGAATACATTAGGTATTCTGTTCGGCTTAATTTTTAAGGTAGAAAATAGAGCCATTGGCTTGATAATTATTGACTTCACTGTTTAATCCGTTATTTTATAAGTGAGTTTTCAAGGATGAGGCTAATACCATGGGACAATCACCCTTTCTGCAATCCATTGAGTCATTTATGCGAGTTCGCCGATATAGTCGTCGTACAATCACAAGTTACCTCTATTGGATTAAATATTTCATAGTTTTTAATAATAAGCAACACCCATCAAAGTTGGGGGATGTCGATATTGAACGTTTTTTGACTTATTTGGCTGTGGAAAGAGGGGTGTCTGCAGCAACACAATCGATTGCATTAAATGCAATTGTTTTTGTGAAGAAAAAGGTTTTGGAGGAAGCTGTTGGAGATTTAAAAGCATTTTCAAAGTCTAGTCGTCAACGAAAGTTACCTGTTGTATTAACACAAACAGAGGTTTCTGCATTACTTGAACAGCTTTCAGGTCGTACGAAACTGATGATTTCGCTACTTTATGGATCGGGGCTACGAAGGATAGAGTTGGTACGACTTCGTGTGAAAGATATAGATTTTGATCTTTGCCAAGTACAAGTTTGGTATGGGAAAGGTGGAAAACACCGTTTGGTTACGCTGGCACCAGAATTGATATCAGCACTAAAGCAGCAGATACGATATGTGAATGAGCTGTTAGATGGTGATAGGGAAAACAATAATTATATGGGTGTTTGGTTGTCTGATGCACTGAGCAGAAAATATCCTAATGCTCGCTATCAGATAGGCTGGCAATATTTATTTCCTGCATCGAGATTATCCATAGATCCAGAGTCAAATAAGTTGCGGTGACATCACTTTGATGAAAGTGCATTAAATAAACAGCTGCGGCAAGCTGCAAAGCAAGCAAAAATAATGAAGCAAGTATCTAGTCATACATTACGTCATTCTTTTGCAACGCATTTATTGCAATCGGGTGCGGATATTCGTACGGTTCAAGCACAGTTAGGTCATGCAGATGTAAAAACAACAGAAATTTATACTCATGTATTAAAGCAGGGAGCACAAGGAGTGAGGAGCCCATTGAGTAACTTGTAATTATTTTATGGATCAAGCTAATCCAAGAGGCCTTGTTTGGGGTAATATTACTGATTGGAGTTTGATATTAGCAATATTGAAGGTAATTATGACGGTTAGCAATTCATTTTCGGAACAGTGGCAGCAGCTTTTGGCTGGTAACCCTTTACTTGATGCGGCAGAACAGGTGTTATCAGGTAGTGATTATGTGACTCAGTGGGGAAACCGACATGGCGAACGTGCTGGGGAATTGTTAACTTCAGCTGATATCACGACGCTTTATGATGCTGATGGTTATCAACAACGCTTAAAAGCCGTGCTTGAAGATGTGGCTGATGAAACGGTGCTACAACAAAAACTCCGTCATTTTCGCCAGCGAGAAATGGTGCGAATCATTTGGCGTGATCTTGCCGGTTGGGCAGATTTGGCTGAAACAGTACGTGACCTCTCTGCTATGGCAGATGCCTGCATTCAACAATCCTTAGATATTTTGCACCAATGGCAATGTGAGGCTTTAGGCACGCCGTGTAATGCTGATGGAGAAGAGCAGTATTTAGTTGTGTTGGGTATGGGCAAGTTAGGTGCGGGTGAACTTAATTTATCCTCTGATATTGATCTTATCTTCACCTACCCAGAGCGGGGTGAAACTCAAGGTGGTCGTAAAGTCTTATCCAATGAAGAGTTCTTTACGCGGCTAGGACGCAAGCTCATTCAATCATTAGATAATGTCACGGCAGATGGTTTTGTCTTTCGGGTTGATATGCGGCTTCGCCCGTTTGGTGATAGTGGCGCTTTGGCTGCAAGCTTTGATGCGATGGAAGACTATTATCAAACTCAAGGTCGTGAATGGGAACGTTATGCGATGATTAAAGCGCGTGCCATTACGGGAGATGAGGCGGGTAAAAAAGGAATAATGGATCTGCTTCGTCCCTTTGTTTATCGTCGATACCTTGACTACGGCATGTTTGATGCGCTGCGTGAAATGAAAGGCATGATTGCTGGTCAGCTCCATAAAAAGGGCATGGAAGATAATATTAAGTTAGGTAGTGGCGGCATTCGTGAAATCGAGTTTATTGGCCAAGTCTTTCAGCTTATTCATGGTGGTCGTGATAAACCTTTACAGCAACGCCCTATTTTAACAATTCTTGATTTATTGGCTGAGCGGAATTATCTATCGACTAATGCAGTTGAAGACATGAAGTTAGCTTATGATTTCTTACGTCGAACAGAACATCGTATTCAAGCATGGGCAGATCAGCAAACACATTTATTACCTAAAGATGATGATGCTCGCGCACGCATTGCGAGTTTAATGGGCTTTGCAGATTGGACAAGTTTTACAGCTGTTTTGGGTGATCATCGCCGTAAAGTTCAGGAGCATTTTGAGCAAACTTTAACAGCACCACAGGCGGATGCTGCTCCAGCAGATAGTGTGTCATTATTAAACTCAGATAATGAAGATAAAATGCACTACCTCCAACAATTGAATTATTCCGATGCTGAGGCGTGTTTAGATAAATTAGATACCTTGCTGACATCACATACTTGTCGAAATTTGGGCAATACAGAACGCGAGCGTTTAGAAAGGCTATTGCCTCTATTAGTTCAAGCTGCTGCAAATGTGAAAAATTCGGATATCTGTTTGGCTAGATTGCTATCGTTATTAGAAGCCATTATGCGTCGCTCTGCTTATATGTCATTGCTGGTTGAAAACCCAATGGCTTTATCGCAACTGGTTAAATTGTGTGCCGCAAGCCCATGGATCAGTGGTCAGCTAGCTCGTTTTCCTGTGTTATTAGATGAGTTATTAGATCCTCGATCTTTATATGAAGTGCCAGAAAGAGAAGAGCAAGAAAAAGCGTTGGAAAGAAGCTTGGCGACAGTCGATAAGGGAGATCTAGAGCAACAGATGTATTTGTTGCGAGAATTTAAACAAATAACATCACTTCATGTGGCTGCTGCGGATGTGACCGATGTATTGCCCTTGATGCGAGTGGGGGATCAATTAACCGAATTAGCCGAGATTCAATTAGAAAAAGTGATGCAATTAGCATGGCAACATTTAGTGGAACGACATGGTTATCCACCTTGCACTGATAATGATGATCTTAGTCAATGTGGTTTTACGATATTGGCGTATGGAAAATCAGGTGGCTTAGAGTTGGGTTATGGTTCTGATTTAGATCTCGTTTTTCTTTTTGATGATGCCGCAAATCAAGGCGAAACAGATGGTGACCGTCCTATTGATGCCTTAATGTTTTATACGCGATTAGCCCAGCGCATGATTCATCTACTGAATACTGTTACTGCTGGTGGAATATTATACGAAATTGATATGCGACTTCGACCTAACGGTGCGTCAGGCTTATTAGTGACTGCGGTTTCTGGCTTTGAGGAGTATCAAAATACAGATGCATGGACATGGGAACATCAAGCCTTAGTTCGAGCAAGATGTGTTGCTGGAGATGAGAATTTAACCCAAAAAATCAATGAGATTCGCCAGCAAATTTTAGCGAAAAAACGCGATCACGAAACGTTGCTAACAGAAGTAAGTGATATGCGTGCTAAAATGCGTGAGAATTTAGACAAGAGCACCGACCAACTGTTTGATCTTAAGCAAAGTAAAGGCGGTATCACTGATATCGAATTTATGGTGCAATATGCTGTTTTAGCATGGTCGGAAGCATTGCCTGAGTTATTGGTTTATACCGATAATATTAGGATTTTAGATGCGCTACGAGAGTCGGATAAGCTAAGCGAAGATGAAAGTACAATGCTGGCAGATGCCTATCGCTTTTATCGTGGTTTGGCGAATCACTGTGTATTACAAGAAATGCCAGCAGTGGTTCCTCTCGCAGATGTAGGAGATTATCCACCGCAAGTCCAAGCAATTTGGCAGCGTTGGTTAGGTTAAAAATAGAATATTTTAAAATTAAGAGTGAAATGAAAATATTTTGCTCAACGAATTAGAGATAAGTAGGTAATTATGGCAACACCAACAATGGAAGATAGAGATGGCGTTATCTGGCTGGATGGCAAAATGGTGCCGTGGAGAGATGCAAAAGTACATGTCTTAACGCATACCTTGCATTATGGTATGGGTGTGTTTGAAGGTGTCCGTGCCTACAATACCGATGAAGGCCCTGCTATTTTCCGTTTGCAAGAGCATACTGATCGTTTGTTCCGAAGTGCCAAGATTATGGGCATGGGTATGCCTTATGATAAAGACACATTGAATGAAGCCCAAAAAGCAGTAGTAAGAGAAAATAACCTCGAATCAGCTTATCTTCGTCCAATGTGTTTTTACGGTAGTGAAGGTATGGGTATTCGTGCTGATAACTTGAAAACACATGTAATGGTCGCGGCATGGGACTGGGGTTCATACCTTGGTGCTGAGAATATGGAAAAAGGGATTCGTATTCGCACCTCTTCTTTCACTCGCCACCATGTCAACATCACTATGTGTAAAGCCAAAGCAAATGGTAACTACATGAACTCAATTATGGCGTTACAAGAAGCCGTTGATTGTGGCTATGATGAAGCTTTATTGTTAGATGCGAATGGTTTTGTTGCTGAAGGCAGTGGCGAAAACTTCTTTATGATCCGTGATGGTGTGCTTTATACACCAACACTCACATCGGCCTTGGAAGGAATTACACGTGAAACAGTAATGACTTTAGCCAAAGATATTGGCCTGCAAGTTGTTGAAAAACAAATCACACGTGATGAAGTGTATGTTGCTGATGAAGCCTTTTTCACAGGAACAGCCGCAGAAGTAACGCCAATTCGCGAGTTAGATAATCGTAGCATTGGTAATGGTGGTCGAGGTCCAATCACTGAGCAATTGCAGTCAATGTATTTTGATCAGGTGTATGGTCGTAGCGGTGTATACCAAAATTGGAATTCACACGTTAATAAATAGCAATTTAAGTCAAAATAATCTTATTTAAGCATTAAGAAAGAGCAGAGGGTGTAACACATGGCAGGTCACAGTAAATGGGCAAATATTCAGCATCGTAAAGGCGCACAAGATGCGAAACGTGGGAAATTATTTACTAAATTTATCCGTGAGATCAGTGTTGCGGCCAAAGAAGGTGGCAGTGATGTAGCCAATAACCCTCGTCTTCGTGCTGCTATTGATAAAGCCCTAAGTGGCAATATGACACGTGATGTTATTGAGCGTGCAACAAAACGTGGTGCCGGTGAACTTGAAGGTGTGAGTTACGCAGAAATTGTCTACGAAGGTTATGGCCCAAGTGGCATCGCCATTATGTTGGACTGTTTAACAGATAATAAAAACCGTACTGTGGCTGAAGTGCGTAATGTCTTTAGTAAACGTGGCGGGAATATGGGAACAGATGGTTCTGTTGCCTATTTGTTCAGTAAGAAAGGCATTATTTCTTATGCTGCGGGAACGGATGAAGATACTGTTATGGAAGCTGCGCTAGATGCAGGTGCAGAAGACATTATTACCAATGATGATGGTACTGTTGATGTGTTCACAACGCAGGCTGATTATGCGGTGGTAAAAGATGCACTTGATGCTGCTGGTTTAGAAGCTGTCTCATCAGAAGTCACTATGCACCCTGAAACAACGGTGGCTTTAGAAGCCAAAGATGCAGAAAAAGCATTAGCAATGATTGATGCCTTTGAAGATTTAGACGATGTTCAAAATGTATACACGAATGCTGACTTCTCTGATGAAGTGATGGCTCAAGTCGCTGGCGAATAAATAGACTCCCCGTGACACGTATCTTAGGTATTGACCCCGGCTCAAGGAAAACGGGCTTTGGTATTATCGAATTAGATGGGCAAAAGATACATCACGTTATTAATGGGCGGCTCATGGTTGGGGATGGAGATTTCCCCGATCGTTTACGCCAAATATTTGAGGGTTTGACCGACATTATCCAGCGCTATAAGCCAGATATGGTTGCTATAGAAAAAGTGTTTTTACACAAAAACCCTGATTCAGCCTTAAAGTTAGGTCAAGCACGAGGCGCGGCAATTTGTGCAGGGGTGAGCCAGAACTTACCCGTACATGAATATACCGCGACGCAAATTAAAAAAGCGGTCGTTGGCAATGGCCATGCAAAAAAAGAGCAAGTTCAATATATGATGTCAGTGATTTTAGCCTTACCTGAAGCGCCAGATGAAGATGCGGCTGATGCTTTGGCCTGTGCTATGACTCATGCTAATCATGCACCTGTTGATGGCAAAATAAACTCTAAATTACCGCAAGGTATGAGAACTAGTCGTCGTGGAGGGCGCTACGGACGATGATAGGTCGATTAAGAGGCATCATCTTAGAAAAACAAGCACCCGATTTAGTATTGGATGTTCAAGGTGTGGGCTATGAAGTTGCAGCACCCATGTCTACTTTTATTAATCTACCAGCCATTAATGAAGAAGTGTCTTTATTTACCCATTTAGTGGTTCGTGAAGACGCACAATTATTGTATGGTTTTTTTACGACGCGGGAACGTTTATTATTTCGTAGTTTATTGAAAGTGAATGGTGTCGGCGCTAAGTTGGCTCTTACGATACTCTCGGGTAGTGACGTTGATGACTTCTCACGAAGCGTACAAGAAGGTGATGCAGCCAGTTTGACTCGTCTACCAGGTGTGGGTAAGAAAACGGCAGAACGATTGATCATAGAAATGCGTGATCGATTAAAAGACATAAGTGGTGCAATGGGCTTAAAACCTGTGGTATCAGCTGCGGCTAAGTTAGCTGGTGCAAAAGATGAAGCGGCTGAGGCTCTTGTGTCTTTAGGTTATAAACCTGCCGAAGCAGAAAAAATGATCCGTAGTGCAGATACGGATGGTTTGAATACCGAGCAAATCATCAAAGTGGCATTACAAAGAAATTAGCTTCTTACGAAATATAGCCTTTTTAAATTTATTATTTTTGAAAAATGAGAAAAAACATGACAATTAAGCGAATCGGACACCGTTATAGTGACAGTAAATCAGGAACAACCATTGATGTATGGTTTCCTCGTTCAAATAAAGAAATTGCACGAAGCTGCTTGGCTCAAAAAGTAGGTTTAATTAAAGGTGATTTTATTGAAGTTGAGATCGCCTCAGTAGACGATGCTCCGAAATCTGCTGAAGAAGCGTATTTGAGACTGCATTTATTATCAGAATGTGCGGTTAAACCAAACGAGATTAACCTTGATGGTGTATTTGGTTTATTAGCTAATGTTGCGTGGACAACTGCTGGTCCTGTTTTGCCGAATGAGGTGGAAAACCTACGTGAGCTGATTGCGGCTGAAGATCATCAGTTTAATGTTACGTGTGTCGATAAATTCCCACGCATGACAGATTATGTGATTCCTGAAGGTGTGCGTATCGGTAATGCAGATCGTGTCAGACTGGGTGCTCACTTAGCATCGGGTACAACTGTGATGCATGAAGGCTTCTGTAACTTTAATGCTGGTACATTAGGTCATTCAATGGTTGAAGGCCGAATTAGTGCAGGTGTTGTGATTGGTGATGGTTCTGATATTGGTGGTGGTGCATCAATTATGGGTACATTGTCAGGCGGTGGCACAACCGTTATTTCAATGGGTAAAAAGAACCTATTAGGTGCTAACGCAGGCTTAGGTATTTCACTAGGTGATAATTGTATTGTTGAGTCAGGTTTATACATCACTGCAGGTACAAAAGTAAAAATGCCTGATGGTGAAATCGTATCTGCTAGAAACTTAACAGGCCAATCAGGACTATTGTTTAGAAGACACAGTCAAACAGGTGCCGTTGAAGCTATTATGACAGATGGTTCATTATGGGGCGGTTTGAATACGGCGTTGCATAGTAACGACTAAAACCAATGGAGTTAGACTCCATTGTTTATAAAACTCACTAATAAAACAATGACGTTTTTTTAGTGAATTGAATAGGGAGGCGGGATGAGTTCCTCGTCAACAAATAAGAAATTATTGAATTGGGTCGATGACATGACCGCGCTGTGTCAGCCAGATAATGTCGTTTGGTGTGATGGTTCAGATGCTGAGTGGCAAGCAATGTGGGAGCTTATGCTCGACAGCGGTACCGCCATTAAACTAAATGAAGACAAGCGCCCTAATAGTTATCTTGTTCGCTCCGATCCTGCCGATGTGGCTCGAGTTGAAGAACGCACCTTCATTTGCAGTGAAAAAGAACAAGATGCTGGTCCAACTAATAACTGGGCGAACCCTGTAGAGATGCAACACACGCTAAAAGGTTTATTTTCAGGGTGTATGAAGGGACGAACGTTATATGTTATCCCTTTTAGCATGGGACCTATTGGTTCTGATATCGCTCAAATAGGGGTTGAATTGACTGATTCACCTTATGTCGTTACCAATATGCATATTATGGCTCGCGTGGGACAGGCTGTTTTAGATGCCTTAGGTGATGACGGTGATTTTGTACCCTGTTTACACTCTGTAGGCTTGCCATTGGAGCAAGGCCAGCACGATGCGGCGTGGCCATGTAATCCAGATAATCGCTATATTGTTCACTATCCTGAAAGCCGTGAAATTTGGTCTTTTGGGTCGGGCTATGGTGGTAATGCATTACTTGGTAAGAAGTGCTTTGCCCTACGCATTGCTTCATCTATGGCTCGTGATGAAGGTTGGCTGGCGGAACATATGCTGATTCTTAAGCTGACTAATCCAGAAGGTGACGTTAAATATATTGCGGGTGCATTTCCGAGTGCCTGTGGTAAAACTAACTTAGCTATGCTCAAACCTACTATTCTCGGTTGGAAAGTTGAAACGATAGGGGATGATATTTGCTGGATGAAGTTCGGTGAAGATGGTCAGCTTTATGCCATTAATCCTGAGGCGGGCTTTTTTGGCGTTGCTCCGGGTACGAGCATGGGGTCAAACGCCAACGCGATGTTGACGATGAAAGAAAATTCGATTTTCACTAATGTTGCACTAACAGATGACGGTGATGTTTGGTGGGAAGGAATGACAGATGAAGCCCCAGCTAACTTAACTGATTGGAAAGGTAATGCTTGGACTCCTGAGAGTGAGCACTCTGCCGCACATGGCAATGCTCGATTTACTACTCATGCCGCCCAATGTCCGGTTATTGCAGACGAGTGGAATGATCCTAAAGGTGTGCCGATTAGTGCAATTTTAATGGGTGGTCGTCGTGCTTCCGTTATCCCGTTAGTAACAGAAGCAACAGATTGGAATCACGGCACATTCTTTGGCACCTTTGTCGCTTCTGAAATGACTGCGGCTGCAGCTGGAAAAATAGGTCAACTACGCCGCGACCCGATGGCAATGCTTCCTTTTTGTGGTTATAACATGGCCGATTATTGGGGGCATTGGTTGCAAATGGCTGAAAAAGAAAATGCCAAAATGCCCAATATCTATTACGTTAACTGGTTCCGTAAGAATGAAGCGGGCAAGTTTATGTGGCCTGGTTTTGGTGAAAATAGCCGTGTCTTAAAATGGATCTTTGAGCGTTGTAGCGGTACAGCAGATGCTGTTGAAACCGCGATTGGTAATATGCCAACATTGGATGATATTGGTTTTAGTGAAATGGGGCTGGCAGAAGATGATATTGCCAACTTAATGCACGTCGATGTAGATGGATGGTTGTCCGAGCTGGATGGTATAGAAGCCTATTACGCAACATTTGGAGAGCACTTACCTGTGAAATTGACAGAGCAAGTAAATCAGCTACGTGAGAAATTGCAAGGATCTAAACAGAATGTCGCTTAATGCTCAATTTGTGTTGCTATAAAATACGTACTGGCTATTGTCGGTCATTTTAGAGAAAATGAAGCAATGTTGATCTTATTCACCTCTTTAAACTATATGCATAAAGGCTTTTAATGGAACAAGATCGCTTTATTTCTGGCATCGCTCAAATGAACGAAGAGCACCAAGAGCAGGCTATTCGTCCTGATACCTTGAGTGACTATGTCGGTCAGCCTATTGTGCGAGAACAAATGGAGTTATTTGTTGCCGCTGCGAGAAATCGTAAAGAAGCCTTAGATCACACACTTATTTTTGGCCCTCCAGGTCTTGGTAAAACAACATTGGCTCATATTATCGCTAATGAAATGGGTGTGAATTTAAAGCAAACTTCTGGTCCTGTTTTAGAACGTCCCGGTGATTTGGCTGCTTTGCTGACTAATCTAGAGCCAAATGATGTCTTATTTGTTGATGAGATACATCGCCTTAGCCCTATTGTGGAAGAAGTTTTATATCCCGCGATGGAAGACTATCAATTGGATATTATGATTGGTGAAGGTCCTGCTGCACGATCAATCAAGCTTGATTTAGAACCTTTCACGCTTGTTGGAGCGACAACACGAGCGGGATCTTTGACATCACCATTGCGTGATCGCTTTGGTATCGTGCAACGTTTAGAGTTTTACAGTACGGCTGATTTGAGTACCATTGTTCAACGAAGTGCAGGAATCTTTGGTGTTAGTTTAGATGCCAATGGTGCTAATGAGATAGCTCGTCGTTCACGAGGAACCCCTCGAATTGCTAACCGATTATTACGTCGTGTGCGTGATTATGCCGAGGTGAAGTTTGATGGCAAGATTACGGTAGAAATTGCACGACAAGCATTAGACTTATTGGATGTTGATGATAACGGCTTCGACATGTTAGATCGTAAGTTATTGTTAGCCATTATTGAAAAGTTCGAAGGTGGCCCTGTTGGTGTTGAGAACCTAGCTGCTGCTATTGGTGAGGAGCGAGGCACGATTGAAGATGTGTTAGAGCCATACCTCATTCAAGAAGGTTTTATTATGCGAACACCTAGAGGTAGAGTCGCTACGAAACGTGCATGGTTACATTTAGGTCTATCACCTGATTTGGCTAGTGATATTAATGACTGATTTTGAATGGCCGATCCGCGTTTATTATGAAGATACCGATAGTGGCGGTGTGGTTTATCATTCAAACTACCTAAACTTTATGGAGCGTGCCCGCACAGAATGGTTGCGATCATTGGGTTTTGAACAAGATGAATTAATCACTAACTATCATTGTATATTTGCTGTACATTCAATGCAGTTGAACTTTAAACGTCCTGCAAAATTTAATGATTCCTTGATAGTTCGCTCACATTTAATCAAAGCCGTAGGCGCTAGAATGGAATTCGAACAAAAAATTTATCGTGATGATGAACTGTTGTGTGAAGCTGCGGTCAAAATCGCGTGTTTAGATGCAAACCGGTTTCGACCTAAGTCGTTGCCTTCCTTTATTTTGACGGAGATTACAAAGTGAGCGCTGATCTTTCTTTGATAACCCTTATTTCTGAAGCCAGTTTATTAGTGAAACTGGTTATGCTGACATTGTTAGCAATTTCATTATATTCATGGATGTTGATTTTCAAAAAACGGGGTGAACTGTCACAAGCCAAGCTTGATGCAGATAAATTTGAAGATAAATTTTGGTCAGGCAATGAACTTAATAACCTTTATGAAGATATTTCCTCAAGGCCTCATTCTAGTCACGGTATGGAAGGTATTTTTGAGGTTGGTTTTAAAGAGTTTGTACGTTTAAAGAAAGCAGATTCAGATTCAGCTCTAGTTCTAGAAGGCGCTCAACGTGTAATGCGTATCTCATTAGCTCGAGAAATCGATCGCCTAGAAATGTCACTGCCATTTTTAGCAACAGCAGGTTCAACAAGTCCTTATATCGGTTTGTTTGGTACGGTATGGGGAATTATGAACTCTTTCCGTGCATTAGGTGATGTGCAACAAGCTACTTTAGGAATGGTTGCTCCGGGTATTGCCGAGGCGCTTATTGCTACTGCTATGGGCCTGTTCGCCGCGATTCCTGCTGTTGTTGCTTACAACAAATATTCACATGAAGTTGAGCGGTTGATTAATCGTTACGATACCTTCTTAGAAGAATTTTCTTCTATTTTACAACGTCAACATAGCTAATCACGAGTTACGACATGGCTGCTTACAGACCAAGACAACGCCGTAAACCAATGGCTGAAATCAATGTAGTACCTTATATCGATGTGATGTTGGTCTTGTTGATAATCTTCATGATTACTGCACCAATGTTAACTCAAGGAATTAATGTTGATTTGCCTCAGGCATCAGCGAATGTTGTTGAAACACCTGATGAAAATAGTGAACCCTTAGTTGTATCTGTTGATGCGGCAGGGCTTTTTTATGTGGCTATTGGCGACAAACAAGATCAGCCGATTGATGCTCAGTTATTAATGACAAAAGTGGCTGCCGTATTACGACGAAGCCCAAATACACCGATTATGGTCAAAGGGGATAGTGCTGTTAATTATGGTCAAGTTGTAACGGCAATGGCTTTATTGCAAAAAGCGGGTGCACCGAGTGTAGGATTAATTACCAAACAACCTGAGCTGGCAGGTGAGAAATAGAATGATTGATAATATTCTGGCAGGGAGCTACTCACTACTATTGCATGCCGTTCTTTTGGGTTTATTTATTATTGGTATGGACTCGTCATCTAAACCTCATTTTGTGGCACCCCAAAAAGTGGATATTGTGCAAGCAACGGTGATGGATGAGGTACAAGTGTTAGAAGAAATGATGCGCTTGCAAGAAATTGAAGATAAAAAACTGCAAGAAGAGAAAGAGAGACAAACAAAAGTAGATGAAAAACTAGAAGAAACGCAAAAAGAACTCGCACGGAAAGAGCAGGAATTTCTTGATCAACAAGAAAGAGCAAAAATTGAGCAACAACAGCGTGATATAAAAGCCCAACAAGAACAGGACAAAATCAAACAGCTTGAGCAGAAGCGTAAGCTTGAAGATGATAAACGTATAAAGGCTGAGCAAGCACGTAAGTTAGAAGAAGATCGTACGAGAAAAGCCGAAAAAGCGCGTAAACTGGAAGAAGACCGTAAACAAAAAGCTGAAAAAGATCGTTTGCATGCTGAAAAATTAAAACAAGAAGCAGATAAAGAACGGAGAGCCGCCGAAGAAAAGCAACGTTTAGCAGAAGCTGATCGTAAAGCGGAAGAGCAACGTAAACGTGATGCAGAAAGAAAAGCACGACAAGCGGAAGAAGATGAGAAAATGCGTCTTGCTAAAATAGAAAAAGATCGTAAAAAAGCAGAGGCTCTGAAAAAGAAAAAAGAAGCAGATGCACGTGAGGCTGAAGCAAAAAGGCTGATGCAAGAAAGTCTAGAAGCAGAGTTCGCAAAAGAAGCGCAAGAGCGTGAAGCGACACGAGTTGCAGGTATTGTTGATATTGTTGTGCTACAGATTAAGCAGAAGGTGAAGCGTAACTGGAACCGTTCTGGCGCTACGACGAGTGGTCTTGAAGTAACCCTGCATGTGAAATTAATGCCAGGTGGTGATGTTAAACAAGTCTCCGTTATTAGAAGTAGTGGTAATGCCATTTTTGATCGTTCTGCAGAAACAGCCGTGTATAAAGCGGCACCGCTACCGCAACCTAAAGATCCTAAAGCAGCGGCAGAGTTGCGAGATTTTCAATTTGTTTTTAAACCTGAGTAAGAAGGTGAAATAATGACTAAACGATGGTTAGCCTCATTTTGGCTGTTAGCAATACTTTTACCGTGGCAGGCTCAGGCGTTAATTATTGAGATTACGGGAGGGTCAGAAGCTGCACTTCCTATTGCGATAGTACCTTTTGGTAGCGAAGGTTTTTCTGCTCCTGAAGATATTTCGGCGGTTATTCAGAATGATTTATCACGTAGTGGTCGTTTTGCTCCTTTGCCTGAAGGTGATCTGATTTCTTCGCCTCATGAAAAATCTGAGATTAATTTCAAGGATTGGCGTTTATTACGTTCAGAAGGTTTATTAGTCGGTAAAGTCAGTAGTGTGGATGGCGAAACATACCAAGTTCAATTCCAGTTGTTTGATGTATATAAAGGCCAGCAACTCGTTGGTAAGCGTTATCAGGTGGCAGCATCAGGACTTCGTCGCCTAGCACATCAAATTTCTGACCAAGTGTATCAAGCCTTAACCGGTGAAATTGGTGTGTTTTCAACACGATTAGCATTTGTCTCTGTTATGGATAATGTGGATGGCAGTAAGCGTTATACCTTACAAGTTTCAGACTCCGATGGTGCGAACCCGAGAACGGTTTTGCAATCTAAACAACCTATTTTGTCACCTAACTGGGCATCTGATGGTGAACGTTTAGCCTATGTATCCTTTGAAAATGGTAAGGCTGAAGTCTTTGTGCAAGAAATGCGTAGTGGACGACGAAATTCAGTTGCAGCATTTAAAGGTTTAAATAGTGCGCCAGCATGGTCTCCAGATGGAAAAAAACTAGCACTCACATTATCAAAAGCAGGTAATCCAGAAATCTATGTACTGGAGCTGGCTTCAGGTAAATTATCACGCGTTACTCATAACTCACAGGCAATTGATACCGAAGCAGTGTGGATGCCAAATAGCAGAGAGTTATTGTTTACCTCAGATCGAGGTGGTCGCCCGCAAATTTATAGAGTATCTGCAGATGGTGGTCGAGCGAAGCGAGTTACATTTGAAGGCCGTTATAATGCTTCGCCTGACATTTCATCAGATGGTCAAACACTTGCTATGGTGCATGGCTTAAATGGACGGTTTTATATTGCAGTACAAGACTTAGATTCTAGTGCAGTGCTTGTATTGACAGAAACGGGGCGTGATGAATCACCAAGCTTTGCGCCTAATGGGCGTATGATCCTGTATGCTACCGAGGAAAACGGTCATGGCGAATTAGCAGGCGTGTCTGTCGATGGTCGAATTCATCAACGTTTAGGTGAGTCAGATCGTGATGTGCGTGAACCTGCATGGTCACCGATAAGAAAATAATGAGATCCTTTGAGGAGTGTTTAAAATGAGATTATTAAAATTAACAGCCGGATTGCTAGCGCTACTATGGCTTTCTGCTTGTACTACATTGGGTGGAAGTAAAGAGTCAGATCGGGATGCCGCTAATAGTGATGTCGTTGTTGAAGACCGCAATGCAGATACGTCAGGGATTGATGGTGAGAATGCATCAGGTTCTGATATTGATGGTGGAGCAGAGACTTTAGTTATTGCCGGTGAAGATCAATTTCAAGGCGGTGACGTATTAGATGATCCGAATAGTCCATTATCAAACCGTGTTGTTTATTTTGAATATGATAGCAGTACGGTTAGAGAAGAAGACTTAACAACACTAGAAGCTCATGCTGCTTATTTAGGAGATAATCCAAATGTTACAATTCGTTTAGTTGGTCATACCGATGAACGAGGATCACGTGAATATAACCTTGCTTTAGGTGAGCGTCGTGCATTGGCTATTCGTCAGACTTTGATGTTGCAAGGGGCAAGTGTTAAACAATTCCAAGTAACAAGTTTTGGTGAAGAGCGCCCTGATGTTGAAGGTCATGATGAAGCTGCATGGCAACAAAATCGACGTGTTGAATTGAATTACGTAGGACGTTAGAAATGATGAAAATGGGTAAAAAATCATTGCTTGCTGTAATGGTATTATCGCCTTTGATGGCAAATACAGTTTGGGCAGATGAAGCCGCTTTAACACAACGAATTGATCGTTTAGAACGAATTATTCAAGGGCAGGGGCTTGTTTCATTATTAGGACGTGTCGATCAATTACAAAGTGAAGTTCAGCGTTTGAATGGTGAAAATGAATCATTAAATCATCAGCTGGAAATGATGAAAAAACGTCAGCGTGATTTGTATTTAGATCTTGATCAGCGATTACAGGCTCAATCTGTTACGGCACCGACTGTAATCCCAGAAACAACTCCCGTTGCAGTAGAAAATGGTGAAGCAGCGTATCAAGCAGCGTTGCAAACATTACGTAGTGGGCAATATGAACAGGCAATTACAGCACTATCTGAATTTCCTGAACAGTACCCACAAAGTCATTATTTACCTAGTGCCTATTACTGGCAGGGTGAAGCCAATTATGTTTTACGTCACTTTGATTTAGCGATAGTTGCTTTTCAAACTGTTATTGATCGCTTCCCAGAGAGTAGTAAAGTTGCCGATGCGACCTTGAAGCAAGGCTTTAGTCAATATGAGTTAGATCAATTAGAGTTGGCTACTGCAACATTAACACGTGTTATTGATAAGTATCCTAATACGTCAGCCGCTCGTTTAGCAAAAGTTAGACTAGATCGAATCAAACAAGCTACACGCTAAATGGCTTTAAAGCTCGGAAGAAAATATGGCACAGTGCCGCATTACAGAAATATTTTATTCACTACAAGGTGAGACTCGAACGGTTGGTTTACCAACTGTTTTTGTTCGCTTAACAGGGTGTCCTTTACGATGTACATATTGTGATACTGCCTATGCTTTTCATGGTGGTGAGAAAAGAGATATCACCGATATCGTAGATGAAGTCAGTGCTTATAAGCCTCGCTACATTACAGTGACTGGTGGAGAGCCACTAGCCCAAGTGACATGTCATGAACTATTGTCATCGTTGTGCGACCTTGGTTCTGAAGTTTCACTAGAAACCAGCGGGGCGATGGATATTACTGCTGTTGATCCCCGCGTTGTTATCGTGATGGATTTAAAGACACCTGCATCAGGTGAAGAACCTAAGAATAAATACGATAATATCGCTAAGCTTAAGCAGCAGGATCAATTAAAATTTGTCATTTGTAATCGAAGTGATTATGACTGGGCATGCCAGAAGTTAGTAGAATATGATCTAGCGGATCGCTGTGAAGTCCTATTTTCACCAATACATGGTGAGCTCAAACCTGCGGAACTAGCTGATTGGATTGTTGAAGATAACTTACCAGTAAGAATGCAGATCCAAATACATAAATACCTGTGGGGAGATGAACAAGGCCGATGAAACGCGCAGTTGTACTTTTATCTGGTGGACTTGACTCTGTTACAGCCTTGGCAATTGCCAAAGAACAAGGTTATGAATGTTATACCTTGAGTTTTAACTACGGCCAGCGCCATGATGCTGAGCTTATTGCAGCAGAAAAGCTGTCTAAGCAAGTTGGTGCGGTTGAGCATAAGGTTATCAATATTGATTTGCGAGCTATTGGAGGCTCAGCCTTAACGGATACTAGTATTGATGTACCTGAGGAGCATCATGATGGCATCCCTGTTACCTACGTACCTGCAAGAAACACCGTTTTCCTATCGATAGCACTAGGTTGGGCAGAAGTATTATCAGCACAGTCTATATATATAGGTGTGAATGCCGTTGATTATTCAGGTTATCCAGATTGTCGCCCTGACTTTATAACGGCCTTTGAGCAGTTAGCCAATCTAGCGACCAAAGCAGGAGTGGAAGGACAGAAGCTTACAATCCAGTCACCACTTATGAAATTGAGCAAAGCCGAGATTATTAAACAAGGTATGCGCTTAGGTGTGGACTATAGTCAAACTATCTCCTGTTATCAGGCGAATAGTCAGGGACTTGCTTGTGGTAAATGTGATTCATGTCATTTTAGAAAAGAAGGCTTTAATCAAGCGGGAATAAGTGATCCCACACGTTATCAATAGTTCAGCACAGTCTATAAAGCTCGTTTAATCAGTAAAGATAAAAAAAGTTCGTATAAAGGCTTGCCATTTCTGCAAAATAGAGTATTATTTCGCGTCTTGGTTTGGGCCGTTAGCTCAGTTGGTAGAGCACCGGACTTTTAATCCGATGGTCCCGCGTTCGAGTCGCGGACGGCCCACCAAACTTATATAAATAGTGTTATCTCAGTCTTGTAAAATTTAAAGTAACAATTCTGTAATAATGTTGTTGACAGTTCAAGTGAGGGCTGTATAATTCTCGCTTCTTTGTTGCAGACAATTCGTTGTTGTAACAAACGCTCTTTAAAAAAATAATATCAAGTAATGTGTGTGGCTACTTGCATTGATTCTAACTTTGTC
>JAQRMU010000076.1 GCA_028598975.1 Gammaproteobacteria bacterium
TTGGCTATTGGGATATTCCAATATTGTTTTTCTGTATCGGCTTCTGTTAGGTAGAGTACGCGACCATCTTTTTGCATGACTCTACATTTATCTAAATAGTAGATATTGGCACGTTTAGAATGCAGTATTGCTTTTAGATCGGTGAGTTGTTCCATTGTCTCTTCCTTGAAAAAATGAAATCATGCAGGCATGAATATACGCTAATTTTATTCCTATGGGTACGAATGGTCATTCAAGCTGTAGGTTTCATGTCTGTGTTATTGAGCCTTGCATTTACACTTTTTCACTCACTATATACAGTGTTATTTTGACCTGTTTCCATTGTTCTTCTTGTGGATTTAGCACACTGATTGTGTGCAATAATGTTGACATTAGCAAGCAACAGTTTCTGCAAATTGCCATTATTTGCTCGGGGGATAAACCCTAGTTTGTGTTCATTAAACTGAACCTCTACTGCATTTTCATCGTAGCGGTTTTCTGGATCTGGGCTGAGCATCACCTCAGTGCCAACCTTTAGCTCATTCATCACCCAAGGAAGCTGGTAAAACTTTGCGCCTGCTAAATAAAAGTCATCTAAGTAAGTAATTTCCATATTTTTAAACCTTCACTATTCAATGTGAAGTTGATTTAAACACGCTAAAAGGTCAAAAGTTGACCTAGCCCTGAATTATTTATGGAAAACCAGTTATTGAGAAATCAATGTTACTGTTTAACCATGATTTTTAAGTAATGTTTCTGCACTTCTTTTGATGCTTTGTCTTAATGATTCTGGCGATATAACCGTGACACTGTCAGCATATCTCAATACGTCAGCAAGGAGCTCTTTTGAGTTCTGATAAGGAATTTTAAGTTCCAATACATCATGTTCTAGCCATTGGCTTTGTTGGTCTGGATGCCATGTTTCTTTGGCTATCCAGAATGATACTGGGGGCTGAAAATGCAATATGGCTGTTTCATGTGCTTGCCCTGAAAATATGCCATAGGTGCTTTGTGTCGCTTTGTCTATTCGTTCAGGTGCTAGTGTTTTAGCATCTCGATGACATTGCTTTACTCGGCTAATGCCATCAATAGAGAATGTCCTAAGCTCATTTTTTAAGTGGCAAAAACTATCGACATACCATGTATCTTTATAATGAATGATACGTTGTGGTGAGATGATTCGGCTGGTTTTCTGTTGTGTTTGTCGGTTGGTGAAGTCGATTTCAATTTGCCGTTGATCAAATGTTGCTTTGCTTATTTCTTTGAAGATGTTTTCATCAAAAGTTCGGTGAAACACATTCACGAGTCTTAGTTTGTTGCTGATGTTTTCTTCAGGATCTATTTTGGTGGAGAGTAGCGTCTTAATGCGTTCTTTTGCTGTTGTTAATTGCTCTGAGATTAAACCTGCATCACTATTTTCTAGCAATTGTTCTAGGACAAGTAATGCATAAAGCTCTTGATCATTGAACCATAATCCGGGGAGCTCAAAGCTAACGCCTTTTTGGTAGTGCCAACCATGGTTTTCTTTATTGTATTCTAGTGGTGCGCCATAGGTATCTCTTAGATCTATGATCCGTCTTTTTAAGGTTGATTCGGAGCATTCAAGCTGTGCTAATAATTGCTCTTTGCTAATGAGCGTTCCTCTAGCTCGTACAAAAATTCCATGTAGTTCATATAATTTATCGCGTTTATCCATTTACGCCTCGTTCAATGTTAAGTTAGCAAATCAAATATTTTCTGCTTGTGTGTGTAAGGGCATTTAAAGCTTAAATAATAGGCCGTTAATTGTAGGTCTTCTTTATCGCCTTCTTTTCCATGTAGGCGATCACCAACGACGGGGAAGCCTAGTTCGGCACTGTGTCGTCTAATCTGGTGTTTTCGCCCAGTATCAATAGTGACTTCTAATAATGTGCGATCTTGATCAGCATCATATTTTATAAAAGAGAAGTAACTCACGGCTGTTCGGTCATCAATGTCTGAGTCGATTCGCTCAGGCTTTTCAGTGGTTGCTTGTTCGCTGAAGTGTCCATGAACCCAAATCTGATAATGTTTTTCGACGTGTCGTTCTTGAAATAATTTAGATAGTGCCGCTGCCGCATTTTTCTCATGTGCAATGAGAATTATTCCATTTGCAGCACGATCTAGACGGTGAACAACGAAGCTAACACGTTGTGGTTTTAGGTGTTGTTCAGCCCATCGTGTAATGGTGCAGTGGTCACCCCATTTTGACCCTTGTGATAATAATCCATAAGGTTTATTCCACACACTGTATTGCCCTTCATCACTTAATAATGTGGGTTCAGCTGGCTGTTTATCTAATACTGCTTGGTCGTAATAAATATGTAGCGTTTCTCCTTGTCGGAGTGTTTTTTTGGCTCTTCTCAGGCGTTGCGTTTTTTTACCTTTTGTTACCCACACTGCGCCTTTTTGCATGATTAGTTTGATCTTTTGCTTTGATAGACCTGTTTCTTGGGCAAGTAGATCGACAGCCATAAGCTCATTACTCGTCACTTCAATGTGTTTTTCAAACCGTGATGGTATATCAGGCATTTTATGATTCTCTGCTTTGGCGTAAAATAATGGTTTTATTCTAGGAGTTCGGTATGTTTATACAATATCTTCGTCATACTTGCCTGCTTTTTGTATTATTGGCCTTCAATAATGCTTCTTTTGCCGATATCTATAAATGGGTAGATGATGAAGGTAATACGCATTATTCTCAACAAGCCCCTCGCGATCAACAAGCAGATCTTATCAAAGCTCCACCACCTGCGCGCTCGGCTAATGATGCTCAGAAAGAAATAGATACACTTATTGAAAAACAAAGTGGTACCTTTGAAACAAAAGAAGAAGAACGTCGTTTAGCACGTGAAGTAGCGGAAGACGATAAAAAAAGAGAAGAGTATTGCCTCAGAAATAAGCATAATTTACAGCAATATCAAGATAACCCCGGCAGACGAATGATCGATTCTGATGGCAATATTATCGCTCCAGATGAAGAGCAACGTATTCAGAAAATTGCTGAAATACAAGCACGACTAGCTAAACATTGCCAATAATTTTAGGAGCCAGATTATGCCTTATCTAAATATTGTTACAAACCAAACAGTTGATGATGAATTAACCTTATTGAAGGCTGCAAGTAAAACGGTTTCGTTATCATCGGGCAAGCCAGAAAGCTATGTCATGGTAGCTGTTGAGGCAAAAGCAACTATGCTTATGGGCGGAAGTGATGCCCCTACTGCCATTTTAGATTATCGTGCATTGGGACTACCTGCTGATCGAAAGGCGTTCTCTGATGCATTATGTAGCCTAATGACAGAACAGCTTGGCATTGCTGGAGATCGTATTTACATCAGCATGACCGATTCAGAAAGACAAAACTGGGGCTGGAATCACGGCACCTTTTAAATCAACACACATTTATTCAAAGAATACTAATAGGATTACAGCTAAATATGCGCGCTTCAAAACTCCTTATCGCTACATTAAAAGAAACACCTGCAGATGCAGAAATAGTTAGCCACCAGCTGATGCTACGTGCGGGTTTAATTCGCCGCCTTGCATCTGGTCTTTATACTTGGTTGCCAATGGGCTTGAGGGTGTTAAGAAAAGTCGAGGGCATTGTTCGTGAGGAAATGGAAAATGCGAGTGCTCAAGAACTGTTAATGCCGACAATTCAACCTGCTGGTTTGTGGCAAGAAAGTAAACGTTGGGAGAAATATGGTCCAGAACTACTTCGTGTTACAGATAGGCATAGTAATGAATTTTGTTATGGTCCAACACATGAAGAGGTAATTACGGATGTTGTACGTCAAGAAATTCGTAGTTACAAACAATTACCGATTACTTTCTATCAAATTCAGACAAAATTCCGTGATGAAATTCGCCCTCGTTTTGGTGTGATGCGTTCACGTGAGTTTATTATGAAAGATGCCTATTCATTTCATATTGATCAAGCATCATTACAGCAAACTTATGATGATATGTTTGCTGCATATAACCGTATTTTTGAGCGTATGGGTCTAAACTTCCGTCCTGTTCAAGCGGATACAGGTAGCATCGGTGGTGAAGCATCTCATGAATTCCATGTGCTTGCTAGCTCAGGTGAAGATGCCATTGCCTTTAGTGATGGTAGTGATTATGCCGCTAATGTTGAATTGGCAGAAGCAATTGCACCAGCAGGTGATCGTGCTAGCGCTACGGCAACCATGACCGTTGTTGATACACCTAATCAACATACTATCGAGCAAGTCAGTGAATTCCTGAATGTATCAGCTCAACAATGCGTAAAAACATTATTAGTTGAAGGTTTAGAAGAAGGAACTGTTGTTGCTTTAGTGCTTCGTGGTGACCATGATCTAAATGAAATAAAAGCAGAAAAGCTAGCGGAAATTGCTAAACCACTTACCTTTGCTACACCAGAACAAGTGCTTGCAGCTTGTGGCGCTAATATTGGTTCTATCGGCCCTGTTGGTTTAAGCATGCCAGTTATTGTTGATCGCGCTGCAGCACACCTTGCAGACTTTGTCTGTGGTGCAAATGAAGATGAAAAGCATATGACAGGCGTAAACTGGGGCCGTGATTTAGCTGAAGCTGAGACGGCTGATTTGCGTAATGTTGTGGCCGGTGATGCTAGCCCAGATGGTCAAGGCACACTTGATATCGCTAGGGGTATTGAAGTTGGCCATATATTCCAATTAGGTGACACATACAGTACTGAATTGAATGCCAATGTTTTAGCAGATACGGGTAAATCACAAATCCTAACAATGGGTTGTTACGGTATTGGTATTACACGTGTTGTTGCAGCAGCCATCGAGCAACACCATGATGATAATGGTATTGTTTGGCCAATGGCACTTGCTCCATTCCAACTTGTTCTTGTGCCTATTAATGCACATAAATCTATTCGTGTTCGTGAAGCGGCTGATGCCATTTATAAAGAGTTAACAGAAGCGGGCTTCGATATTTTATTAGATGATCGTGGCTTACGACCTGGTGTTGCTTTTGCTGATATGGAGTTGATGGGAATTCCTCATCGCTTAATGTTAGGTGAACGTGGTTTAGATAAAGATATGATCGAATATAAAAACCGTGCAACAGGTGATGCTGATGAGTTTGCAATTGCAGATGTCATTGCTGAGCTTCGCACACGTATGACGGCAAACTAACAAAAGGACCTTAACAAGCAATGACTGTAATTACAGAAAAAGACTTCATTGATAGCATCGCAGATGCCTTGCAGTTTATTGCTTGTTATCACCCTAAAGATTTTATTGAAGCAATGGCAAATGCGTATGAAAAAGAGCAATCGCCAGCCGCTAAAGATGCCATTGCTCAGATCTTAGTCAACTCACGTATGTGTGCTGAAGATAAGCGCCCTATTTGCCAAGATACCGGCATTGTTAATGTGTTTATTAAAGTCGGAATGGATGTGCAATGGCAAACAACACAAAGTCTTGATGATATGGTCAATGAAGGCGTACGTCGTGCTTATATGCATCCCGATAATGTATTACGTGCCTCGGTTGTCAGTGATCCTTTAGGTAGCCGTAATAATACAAAAGATAATACGCCTGCTGTTATTCATACCGATATTGTGTTGGGTGATAAAGTTGAAATACATATTGCCGCCAAAGGTGGTGGTAGTGAAAATAAAGCACAATTCACCATTTTAAACCCGAGTGATAATTTGGTTGACTGGGTGTTAGAGACGGTTCCTAAAATGGGTGCTGGCTGGTGTCCACCCGGTATTATTGGTTTAGGTGTCGGCGGTACGGCTGAAAAAGCTATGTTAATGGCAAAAGAATCTCTGATGGAATCTATTGATATTCAAGACTTGATTGAACGTGGTGCTGAAACGGCTGCTGAGAAATGTCGTATTGAATTGTTTGAAAAGATTAATCAACTGGGAATTGGCGCACAAGGTTTAGGTGGTCTAACGACCGTGCTTGATGTCAAAATCAGTGACTACCCGACTCATGCTGCATCATTACCTGTGGCCATGATTCCAAACTGTGCTGCAACTCGCCATACGCACTTTACTTTAGACGGTACTGGCCCAGCACACTTTGAACCACCATCAACATCAGACTGGCCTGAAATAACGTGGCAGGCAGCAGAAAATACCCGTCATGTTGATTTAGACACATTAAGCAAAGCAGATATTGAGCAGTGGCAACCGGGGGAAACCATTTTATTATCGGGTCACTTATTGACTGGTCGTGATGCTGCCCACAAAAAAATTGCTGATCTGTTTGCTAAAGGCGAGCCATTACCTGATGGTTTAGATTTCACTAATCGCTTTATCTATTACGTTGGCCCTGTTGACCCTGTTAAAAATGAAGTTGTCGGCCCTGCAGGCCCAACAACTGCAACTCGCATGGATAAGTTTACAAAAATGATGTTAGCTGAAACCGGCTTGCTCGGCATGATTGGCAAGGCTGAGCGTGGCCCAGTTGCAATTCAAGCGATTAAAGATCACAAGTCAACGTACCTAATGGCTGTAGGTGGTGCCGCTTACCTTGTATCAAAAGCAATCAAGTCATCTCGTGTTGTCGCGTTTGAAGAAATGGGTATGGAAGCTGTTCGAGAGTTTTATGTTGAGGATATGCCTGTTACGGTTGCTGTTGATAGTCGTGGTGACTCTGTCCATGAAACAGGCCCTAAAGAATGGAAGCAGAAGATTGCTGATATTTCCATTAATAGGAAGCAATAAGCTAACAGTCACATGCTAAATATCATTTTCATTCTCTTTGCATTGCTCCCCTTAAGCTGTTTTTCAGCAAACGGTATTAAGCAATCAGAGAATGAGGGTGTTGTTGAATTTTCAAATTTCTCAACAACAAAAAGTACTCAAAAAACGATTATCTATAAATCAGAATCAAATAATACGGTTACTTTTTCAGATCAAAAACCAAGTAATGTTACCTATGAAATTCTTAGGTTTGACTGCTTTGCGTGTAACCCTCACTCAGCCATTGATTGGAATACGGTAAAACTGAACCTTACTGCATTTTCTGAAACGGTGAATAAAGTAGCCCAGTATAATCATGTCGATCCCGCACTGGTTCGTGCATTGATTCATGCTGAGTCAGCCTTTAACGCTCAAGCGACATCACGCGCAGGTGCTCAAGGCTTAATGCAGTTAATGCCTGCTACCGCCAAAGAACTTGGGGTTACTAACTCGTTAAACCCCCAGCAAAATATTAACGGTGGCGTGAAGTATTTAGCTAAACTCCTTGAGCAGTTTAAGGGAGATATACGCCTTGCTACAGCAGCTTATAATGCAGGCCCTAATGCTGTGAAAAAATATAATGGAATACCACCTTATAAAGAAACTCAAGTCTATGTTGAGCGTGTGGGTATTCTTCATCGCCGTTATCAAAAAGCCATTTAGTATTAATGAAAAGCTTAAAAAACTACCTAAATGACAATGAGAAACTTGTTCATTCAACAATGATGAAAGTAGAGTCGCATGTTCAAAGACAGGTCGGTAACTGGATCCACAATACGGTGTTACTAGAAGGCCATGATGTGCCGTTTAAATATAAACGTCAGAAGAAATATCGTTCCTTAAAAGGTGCTCGTGTTGACCTGTTCTATTATCCCAGCACAGAGCAAGTTGCAGGTATCGACTTTGAAGTTATGACTGTTGTTAAGATTAATATCTCCTAATGGCAAGTTTTGACCACGAAATGTTATGCCCATGCAAAAGTAACAAAGCCTATAAAGCCTGTTGCCAACCTCTACATGATGGTCATTTACTAGCGCATAGTGCCGAGCAATTGATGTGCTCTCGTTACAGTGCATTTGTGTTGAAAAACACCACGTATCTTATTGCTACACTTCATCCTGATAAGCGTGAAGTGGATGATGAAACCGTGCTCAAACAAACAATGGCACAAACTCAGTGGTTGGGCCTCAAAATTATTGCACATACTCCAACTGGAAAAGTAGCATCTGTTGAGTTTTCTGCTTTTTTCCAAGGTAAATCTGAGATTGAGCAACTACATGAAAAATCTCATTTTATTAATGAAAATGATCACTGGTTTTATGTAGATGGTGAGATATTACCTACCATTAAACTAAGTCGAAATGATCTGTGCTTTTGTGGCAGTGGCAAGAAAGTTAAAAAGTGCCATATTAGTTAAACTAAGACTTAACTATTGCCATGCTGAGCCTGCCAAGCTCTAGCTAGACGTTCAGCTTCTTGAATCTCAGCCTTATTCATTTTCTTCGCGCCCGCTTCTTTATTATGGTTTATATCTTTTGCTCCATTGCTTTCGGCAAGTGACCACCACATATATGCTTTAACATAGTCCTGTTCTAACTCGTCACCTTGAAAATACATATTTCCAAGACTGTATTGAGCATCAGCATAATCTTTTGAAGCCGCTGATTGTAACCATTTAAAGGATTCGCTTAAATCTAAGTCAACACCTTGGCCAAGTTTGTACATAATCGCAAGGTTGTACTCTGCGGCATCATAACCTTGTTCTGCTGCTTGCTTAAACCACTTAGCCGCTTCTTTATAATCACTGACAACACCTTGGCCATTTAGGTATAAAAACCCCAATGTATTTTGAGCAATTACATTGCCCTGAGAGGCTGCTTTTTTACATTTGATGACATAGTCATGTTTAGACATTTGTTCTTTTTGGCTCACGTAATTACCTCAATAATATTGTGCGGTAATTATCTCATATTTATACCTGTAATTATTCAAGATGCAGGTTTTCAACCTATCATCCCAGCATTATTTTTCTGGAGCCTAATTAAACGATTCAATATTCGATGATGCCACATGGAGAGTGAATATAGCCACTACCGTTGGATTCCCATTTTCATGGGAATGACGAAGCTGGAAAGTCATTCAATCTGCAAATTCAGGTTCTACTGTCTTATCCCAGTGGCTTTTTATTTCTAATATCTCATCTTTAATAGAAACAAATAATTCAACGAGACGTTTATCGAAGTGTGTACCAATATCGTTCACTAATACTTCATGCGCCTTTTCGACAGTCCATGCTTCTTTATAAGGTCGCTTCATTGTTAATGCATCAAACACATCTACAATAGCAACAATGCGTGATGACTCTGGGATATTTTCACCCTCTAGACCATGTGGATAGCCACTTCCATCCCACTTTTCATGGTGCGTTAATGCAATTTCAGCCGCTAATTTAAATAGAGGTGTTTTACCTAAACTGAGGATCCCATGACCTATTTCTGAATGGCTTCTCATAATCACCCATTCCTCATCTGTCAGTTTTCTAGGAGCTTTCAAGATTGAATCAGGAATACCTATCTTGCCTGTATCATGCATTGGGGCCGCCTGAGCTAATAACTCAGCATCTGCAACCGGCCAATGTGCTGCTCGGGCTAATGCGCCAGCATAATCAGCCATACGCCATATATGAACACCTGTATCCGTATCGTTGAAATGTCCTGCCCGCCCCAGCATCATGATGGC
>JAQRMU010000077.1:0-3771 GCA_028598975.1 Gammaproteobacteria bacterium
GCACCGTTAACAGCTCGCACTATGTTGAGCTATGTGCAAACAGAGTGGCGTGTTGGATTTGAAGCGGTAACCGTTGCAGCACAAAACAAAGTCTCTGATGAAAATGACGAAGACAAGACCGCTGGCTATGCCGTGTTTAACTTAAACGGTAATTATCAACCAACAGAAATGATTACGCTTACAGCGGGTGTAAACAACCTATTTGATCGTGAGTATCAAAACCATCTCGGTGGTTATAATCGTATTAGTGATAATGACATCAACCAAGGGGACCGCTTGCCAGGCTTAGGGCGCAGTGCTTATGTTGGTGTTAACGTAAACTGGTAATTACAGACTGTTCGCGGCTAAAGCCACTCCTACAAATAAGTTGTAGGAGTGGCGTCCCCGCCACGAACAGATGGTCAATAAGTTAATCTCGGGAACAATTAACTACTGCTGAATAAGTGCTTTAATCTGTTCTCGTTTATTATTTAACTCAAACAGTGCCTGTCGAGTCTCATCGGCATCCGTCGTGTAGCGAAAGGTAACACTATTACCCTGCTGAAACTGTTGCCATAATGACTCTATAGCGATAGTTGCTTTGATTGGAAAGTCGACAACCTCAGGGCGACGATCTGACTTCATATGCTGGTAAATATCTTTGTCCCAACCCGTTAATTTCAAAATGTCTGGCTTTGCTGTTGCCTCTTGGCTAAATTGCCATTGATTTGAGTCTTCAGTCTCAAATGAATAACTTACTTTTTGTGCCTCACCTGCTGGCGTGCCACACCGCTTCTCTTGATCTAACTTAATGGGTTTATTTTGATCAACCTGCAATACAATGAGTTCATAATCAGCAAAGCTATCAGAGACGTGATCGGTAATCATCAAACTACCCCAGATCTCACCATTGTTTAAACGGTGAATCATTAATGTATCACCTGTTTTGCTTGGCAGTGTAATTGATTCACTTGCCTGCACAGATAAAACACCGCAAAACAAAAGTAAGCCTATCGATTTGAATAATTGCATAAGAAACCCCAAAATAAGCATATTCTAATACTCTGACACGCTAAAACACGATTGGTTCTATGATTTAATCTTGAGCTTTAAATCAATCGCTTTAAGATACTTGGCTTCCTGTAATAGATCTGCTTCTGTTAATGGATGTTTATCTAACCATCCTTCTGGTAATGTCAGTCGCAATCCTTTTTTTGTTACCTTTAACTTCACAAAGGTATCTGTCGTTTCACTTCGACCTCGATTAAATACCATTGCCAGACGCAATAGAACCGTTAAAAACTGCGTCGATTTCTGTAATTCATCTGGCAGGTTTTTAATGTCCTTTTTGGGAAACCTCTTCCTCTGTCCACTAACAATGGTCGCCAATGCATGTTGCTCTTCTCGTGAGAAACCAGGCAAATCAGAATGGGCAACTAAGTAAGCGGAGTGTTTGTGAAACTGATGATGGGCAATCGCTAAACCCACTTCATGTAGTTTTGCAGCCCACTGCAAGCGGTCTAAAAACTGCTTGTCATCAATTTTCCACTTTACCGACACCTGCTCAAACATTTGTGTTGCCATGGCACTAATTCGCTGTGCATGCGCTTCATCCGTTTGATACCGTCTTGCTAAAGAATGTACGGTACGGTCGCGCTCATCATCATGTTGAATTCGACCCAATAAGTCATAGAGCAAACCTTCACGTAAAGCACCATCTGACACCACCATACGTTCAATCTTCAAGCGATCAAAAGCCGCTTTTAATACGGCAACCCCACCAGGTAAAACAGAGGTTCGCTCCTCACTCAAACCGTCTAACTCAAACTTGTCTGTATGCCCTGCATTAACCATCGCTTCTATTAGTTTATCGAGGGATTCTGGTGTAATCACACCATCTACTGACCAACCATTTTGATTAACAATATTTGCGACCGTTCTAATCGTGCCAGATGCACCAATAGCATCAACCCAACCCAGGTTTCGGTAAGGTCGTTGAATTGCCCTCAAGCGCGTACCCGCGACAATAAGTGCTGTTTTCATCCTTGTTTTTGACACATTGCCACCAGCAAAAAAACGTTGTGAAAAACTCACACAGCCCATTTCTAGACTTTCGCGCTTTAACCCAGAAAAACCTTCACCAATAATAAACTCAGTACTACCGCCACCAATATCCATCACTAAGCGACGAGAATCATCAAATGCCAAGGCATGAGCGACACCCAAATAAATTAAACGTGCTTCTTCTTCACCAGCAACAATCTCAATCGGATGACCTAATGCCACACGCGCTTTGCGTAAAAAACTCTGACTGTTTTTAGCCACACGCAATGTATTGGTACCAACAACACGTACGCTTGTAGGTGACAGATCTTTAATTCGCTCACCAAACCTCTGTAAACATGCCACAGCACGTTCCTGAGACTCAGGGTTAAGTCGGCCATCTTCATCTAAACCTGCTCGTAGCTGCACCATCTCACGGAGTTTATCTACAACTTGGAAATGACCGTCACGAAGACGAGCAATAATCATATGGAAACTATTCGAACCTAAATCGATAGCAGCTAAAATGCCATCGTCAGCATGTTGGGTCATAAGATCTTATCTATGTTGGAATAAGTACCGACATTTTGCATCACAAGTTCTTAAGCGACAAGCAATAAAAAACCCACACTTGAATTAAAGTGCGGGCTTTATAATTTAGACTAGGGTAACTAGAAAGCGTTAATTATCATCCCGTTCTAACAGCTTTTCCATCTTCTCAACAGTTAAGTGACGCACATCTTTACCTTCAACCAAGTAAATCACATACTCACATAGATTATGAGTGTGGGCGGTAACCCGTTCTAAGGCCCGAGCTGACCACATTAAATCAAGCACGCGTGAAATGGTACGCGGATCTTCCATCATATAAGTCAGCATTGTACGCATAAAGCTTTCATATTCTGCATCGGCTTCTTGTGCTTCACGGGCCACACTCAGAGCCGCATCGACATCTAAGCGAGCAAAAGCGTCTAAGGCATCTCGCAATAGGCCTCTAACATGGTTACCTAATTTCGATAATTCACTATAGTTCTTTTTAGAGTGTTCATTAGCTGTTAGGTTTAATGTTTTCTGGGCAATATTGTAGGCTTCATCACCGATACGTTCTAAGTCTGTAATCGCTTTTAGAATAACAGTCACTAATCTTAAATCACTTGCTGTAGGTTGTCGTAAAGCAATAATTTGAATGCATTCTTCATCAATCTTCATTTCGAAATCATTAACAAGTCCGTCTTCTTCCATGACCGTTCTCGCCAATTCAACATCCGCTTTCTTCAATGATTTTAAAGCGTTGCCAACCTGTTGCTCAACCAAGCCACCCATTGCTAAAACGCGTGAACGAATCTCCTGCAACTCATTTTCAAATTTCTGAGATATATGTTGTGAATTACTTGTAGTCATTATCTGCTCCTAATTTTACCCGTAACGCCCGGTAATATAATCTTCTGTTTGTTTCTTCTTAGGATTCGTAAATAACTCATCCGTTGGCCCAAACTCTATTAATTCGCCCATATACATAAAGGCGGTGTAATCAGATACCCGTGCTGCTTGTTGCATATTATGAGTCACAATCACAATCGTATATTTATCTTTTAGCTCATGGATCAACTCTTCAATCTTCAAGGTTGAAAGTGGATCCAAAGCTGAAGCAGGCTCATCTAATAATAAGACTTCAGGTTCAATCGCAATGGCACGCGCAATCACTAAGCGCTGTTGCTGACCACCTGACATACCCATTGCAGATTCATG
>JAQRMU010000077.1:3871-6582 GCA_028598975.1 Gammaproteobacteria bacterium
CTCGCTTTATATGTTTCACGTAGTCGATTACGGATCTTAATCGCTACTAAATTTAATCCGATAATAATAAATACCAATAAAATCGCTGTGGCATAAACCAAGGGTCTTGCCGCTTCAACATTAGGGCTTTGGAAACCCACATCATAAATATGGAAACCAAGGTGCATAAACTGCCTATCTAAGTGTAAGTACGGTGCAATATTATCGACCGCTAAGGCAGGTGCTAATTTCACCACTCCGACCATCATCAATGGTGCAACCTCACCAGCAGCACGTGCTACCGCCAATATCAAGCCTGTCATCATTGCTGGAGCCGCCATGGGTAACACTGTTCGCCATAATGTTTCAGCTTTCGTTGCACCCAGTGCCAAACTACCTTCACGAATCGCTCTAGGAATACGTGATAATCCTTCTTCTGTTGCCACAATCACAACAGGTACAGTCAAAATAGCTAAGGTGAGCGATGCCCACATCAACCCTGGTGTACCAAAGGTTGGCGAGGGTAGACTTGCTTGGAAGAATAATTCATCAATATTACCACCTAAGAAGTAGACAAAGAAACCTAAACCAAACACACCGTAAACAATGGAAGGCACACCCGCCAAGTTATTCACCGCAATACGAATCAGGCGAATCAATGGCCCTTGTTTGGCATATTCTTTCAAATAAACCGCTGCAATCACACCAAATGGTGTGACTAATACAGCCATAATCAGTACCATCATAATCGTACCGAATATAGCAGGGAACACCCCCCCTTCTGTATTCGCTTCACGCGGATCACTCGAAACAAAATCCCATACTGCATGACCATAAAAGCCAATCTTTTCGATAACACCCATCGCGTTTGGACGATGAATTAAGACTATCTTGGAAAGAGGCATTTCAACATCACGACCATCAGCCATTTTTACAACTAATTGATCGCGACTCAGATCGCTATACAGCACAGCTAACTGTTTTTGTAATTCAGCATAATCATCATCGAACTGTTTTTTTGCTTGATCTAGTTCAATATACCGAACTGAACCTGCTGCTACCCCATCTAATTCTAATCGGCGTTTATCTAAACGTAACGACTCAATGCCATGATTAATTTTACCAATCTCAGAATATTCAAGATCTTTAATCTCAGCAACAATATCATTGCTTCGAGTCAAACGCTGTTGTAATTCTTCATAAGCATCATCACCTGAAGCAATCACTTCACCCTGTTGCTTCACCTCAACTAAGCGGCCATAAAAACGACCCCATTCACGACGCTCAATAGACAATAACTCTTCTGGATAACTCGCCTCGCCTAACCAAGGTGCATTCACCCAACGAAAGTCCAGACCAAAATAATCACGATTACCAACTTTAACTAAAACACGTTCGGCACTCTCTTGACCTTCTGCCAACTCAACACCTACACGTTTTAACTGTGAAGCTGGTACCGTCTCTGTCTCAATAACTTCACCAATGAGTACTTCTATTTGTTGCTGATTTGGCTCGGTATAACTGACTTCCATCACATCTGCTGGCCAAAAATGACTGAGACCTCGCACCGCAATTAACAGCAATAAACCCACGACCATTACCAAACTGATACTGACCGCACCAGCATTTAGCCATACCCAAGGGGCACCGCTTTTAAACCAAGAAGAAAATGATTGTTTAGACATTGTAATTAAACCCTACAGACTGCTGTATTTAGTTCGTAAACGCTGACGAACAACTTCAGCCACGGTATTAAAGATAAAAGTCGCAATAAACAGTACCAATGCCGCCAAGAACAAGACACGATAATGTGAACTTGCCACTTCTGCCTCAGGCATTTCAACTGCGATATTGGCTGATAGCGCACGGAAACCTTCAAAGATATTAAAGTCCATAATCGGTGTATTACCTGTTGCCATTAACACAATCATAGTTTCACCGACTGCACGACCTAAGCCGATCATTACCGCAGAGAAAATACCTGGGCTTGCCGTTAAAATAACCACTCGTGTTAATGTCTGCCACGGTGTTGCACCTAATGCCAGTGATCCAATCGTTAAATGTTTTGGCACACCAAAGATCGCATCTTCAGTGATTGAAAAAATAGTTGGAATAACAGCAAAGCCCATGACCATGCCCACTACTAATGAGTTGCGTTGATCAAAGCCGATACCATGATCATTCAACCATTGCGGCATATTGCTATCAAATAACCATGCTTCAATTGTTGGGCTCATCATCATTGATACCACTCCAACCAATATAACAACGGGTATTAAGATTGCTGATTCCCAACCATCAGGAATTCGTTCACGGAAACGACTCGGCAATTGTGTCCAAGCCCATGCCGTTACCACAATCATAATTGGTGTCATGATAAATATACTAAACACCCCAGGGAGATTGCCTTCAACGATTGGGGCTAACCATAAACCAGCTAAGAAACCTAAAATAACCGTTGGCAATGCTTCCATAATTTCAATGGTTGGCTTAACCACTTTACGCATGCCCGGCGACATAAAATAAGCGGTAAATATCGCACCAAAGATTGCTAGAGGTACTGCAATCGCCATCGCATAAAAGGCTGCTTTTAAGGTACCAAATGTAAGCGGTGTTAAGCTAAATTTTGGCTCAAAGTCATTACTCGCTGATGATGATTGCCAAAGGTGTTCTGGCTTATCACGACTTTCATACCAGACTTTTTCCCACAATGAATGCCATGAAACATCTGG
>JAQRMU010000077.1:6682-9019 GCA_028598975.1 Gammaproteobacteria bacterium
TGTTCAATGGTGAACTCATCTTCATCCATAAAACTTTCTTCACGTACTAGCCCTGTTAAGACTAATCGCTTGTCAGCGGTTACAGCCGCTAGTGTTGTTTGCTCTTCATTACTTTGTGCAGACAAGAAGCGTAATGCTTGCCCTTGATTATCCAGAGTTAGCACGCTCTCCCCTAATGGATATTCAATCCTAGGTGTGATGGTACGAATATCATCGGGATAGCTAATTTTATATGCTTGCTTGAAAACTAAGGCTTGACCGTTTTCAAAACCATAAGCAAATACACCCGTAGAAGGATCACCCTTCGCAAAGCTACTCACCGTTGATTCAGCCAAAGGAAGCATTGGCGTTAACATCGTCTCGCCGCTTTTCGCTGCAAAGAATCGAGCCTGCCCCTGCATATCTAAACTCAAGGCAACATCGTTATATTCATTCAACGTTAAATGCGTTGCCGTATTGTCTGCTGAGTTAAATTCTGCTGTTGTTTCAATCTCAGCACCATAAAATAATGGCACCACGACATAAAGTAGGTAAAAGAAAATCAATACGATAGCAAAAATAACACCTAGGCCACCTACCGCTACACTGTATTTAGCTAGGCTATCTTTCGTTCCACGCCATTTACGCCGACGTATCGCAAGGGGTGAGTCAGATGCTGGTAATACGCTATTTTTTAGAGAATGTTCAACCATAAGTCTCTCAAAATTATTCAAAAATTAAACTGCTAGCTCATACCAAACAGTTCTGTTTTATCACTTCAAAACATAATCAAAAATGTACTTTTATCGTAAATAAACTTTTGATTATGAGATAGCAAAACGCCCCACACACTGTGCAGGGCGCCCACTATAAATCTAGCTAAAATTTATTTGATTTTAGCTAACTCTTTTTCTACAACTGATGCTGGTAATGGAACATAGCCATCTTTAACAACAACTTGTTGACCTGCTTTAGACATAATCATTTTGATAAATTCACGATCAATTGGCGCTAATGGTTTGTTAGGCGCTTTGTTCACGTAAACATAAAGGTAACGAGATAGTGGGTATGTACCATTTGCCGCGTTTGCTTTTGTTGCTGCAATGAAAGGTTGACCAGGTTTTTTAGTTAAAGAAACTGCTTTAACACCTGATGTTTTGTAACCAATACCAGAATAACCAACACCATTTAATGATTTAGTTACACCTTGAACAACTGAAGCAGAACCAGGTTGCTCGTTTACATTGTTTTTGTAATCACCTTTACACAATGCTTTTTTCTTAAAGTAACCATAAGTACCAGATACTGAGTTACGGCCGTAAATTTGGATGCTACCAAGACCATCAACACCTGCTTGACCCCAGTTAGTAATATCTTCAGCGTGACCACATTTACGTGTTGCAGAGAAAATCGCATCAACTTGAGGGATAGATAAACCTTCGATTGGGTTATCTTTATGTACGTAAACTGCTAAAGCATCGATCGCAACGCGAATTGGTGTTGCTTTGTAGCCGTATTTAGCTTCAAATGCAGCTGTTTCTTTATCTTTCATCTTACGGCTCATAGGGCCGAAGTTTGATGTACCTTCAGTCAATGCTGGAGGAGCAGTAGATGAACCCGCTGCTTGAATTTGAATGCTTACATTTGGATATTCACGTTTGAACTCTTCAGCCCAAAGTGTCATCAAGTTAGCTAAAGTATCAGAACCAACGCTAGAAAGGTTGCCTGAAACACCACTTACTTTTTCGTAATCAGCTAAAGCAGGATCAACATCAGCGTATGTTGCTGCAGAAAATGCCATCGTTACCGCGGCACCTAAAATTGCTAGTTTTTTTGTGAACATTATTGTCCAACTCCTAAAATTAAAATCGAAATACAAGTAATCAAACCTAAATTACGCTGAGTAGTATCCCGCTGGAATGTGACAATGATATTAAAACTATATTACAGTTTTGTTACAAAGCCAAAGTTTGCATAAACACTGGCGTTAATATCAACACTTCATTTTCTACTGTTGACATATTTCAACAAATCTATCAGAATTTTCCGCTCAATAACTAACAATTAACACCTTAATTTGTGAATAGTATTACTCATCAACGTCACTGGCTTTACCTGCTGACAGCACTTGTGCTGTTAATGCAGTCGTTCGCCTTATGGCATGATGCGTCACACCCTTTCCACATAGCTGAGACTCCGTGTCAACAGTTTGAAAGCATCAGTCACACACCAGCACTTGATCTTGCAGTATCAGTTACGCCTCAATTTGTACCTCAACTTACCGCAGTTGAGTCTGTTGTCACCCAGCCGTATCGCACACAGCGACTACGCGAACATCACACCATTCGTGCCCCACCT
>JAQRMU010000078.1 GCA_028598975.1 Gammaproteobacteria bacterium
GATCGTTGATCTTTGAAAAATGAGTAATGAAGTTGTTTGTCATGTCAGTAAATCTCCTTTGATTTACTGATCTGATCCTTATTTACTCAATTAGTTCCCTGTTTTAATGATCTTGCCCTGCCTACGGTTGGCTTGTTATCCCCATTCGTAGCAGATTAACGTATAATTAGCGGTTTCCTAATTAATATACATATTTCAGCTCAATTGCAGCTACAAACGAGGAACGATAGTAAGATGGATATTTATGCATCAGATGAAGAGAAAGGCGAAGAGATAAAACAGTGGTGGCGTGATAATGGTCGCTCAGTGATTTTAGGCTGTATTTTGGGTGCGGCAGTAATTTTTTCAGGCCGCTACTGGATCAGTTATCAGCATACTTCAGCTTCAAATGCATCACTTGCTTATCAGCAAGTTGTTCTTGCAATTGGTGAAGATAATATATCGTTGGCAGAAGATAAAACGCAGCAATTATTTAGTGAGTTTTCTAGTACGCCTTATGCTGTTTTTGCTGCGTTTGCAATGGCTGCTCAAGCAGTAGAAAACAAAGATACCGTGTCTGCAAAATCCTATTTAGAATGGGTTATGACAAATACAAACTTATCTGCTCATAAAGAATTAGCTCGATTACGATTAGCTCAACTTTTAATGGCTGAAGAAAACTTCACTTCATCTTTAGAATTAATCGAACAATCAGAGTCAACAGCTTTTGCATCATTATTATCAGAATTACAGGGTGATATCTTTGTCGCACAAGGTAAAGCTAGTGATGCTAGAACAGCATATCAGAGTGCAATGCTAGGCTTGGCCCAAGGCGAACCAAGGAAGGGTATCTTACAATTTAAGCTAAATGATGTGGCTGAGTAATGATGATAAGTAACCTTGTCCGCTTTGTTATAGGCTTTTTATTTCTCCTGATACTGTCAGGATGTGGCACTGTAAGTAACTGGTTAGAAGAAGATGTATATGAAGCCCCACCAACTGAATTAACAGAGTTTGTTGCAGAGTTTGAACCCCAAGTTGTTTGGTCAACAGATACCGGATCGGGAGCGGGTAATGACTACAATGATTTAGCTGCTTGGGTTCAGGGTGATATGGTTATTGCCGTTGATTATGAAGGTGAGGTGGCTAGTTATAACATTCAGACAGGTAAACAATTGTGGCGCATTGATCTTGATGTTCCTGTCGTGTCAGGTGCGGGCGGAGGTAGTGGTCTTGTACTGGTAGGAACACAAGAAGGTGAGATTATTGCCCTTGATGAAGTACAGGGTGATGTGAAGTGGAAAAAGAAACTAAGCAGTGAAGTGCTTGCACCACCAAAAGCGGCAATGGGTATCGCTGTTGCTCGCACAGCCGATGGTCGAATCAGTGGCTTATCGATTGAAGATGGTCAAATCTTGTGGAGTTATCAGCGTGCAGTACCGTTACTTAGCCTACGTGGTGCGAGTGAACCTGTTATTGCCGATGATAAAGTGATTTCAGGTTATGCAAATGGAAAATTAGTCGCATTATCTATTCTTGACGGCAACGTTATTTGGGAAAAAAGTGTTGCTGTACCACGAGGAAGAACGGAGTTAGATCGACTTGTTGATATAGACTCCGCTCCAGTAATTAAAGATGGAATCGTATATGTGGTTGCTTATCACGGTCGTCTTGCTGCTTTATCTTTGGAAAGTGGCAGAATACTTTGGACACGAGATATGTCTTCTCGCTCAGGCTTAGATGTTGCTGGCGGTGATTCTGTTTATGTGAGTGATGATAGTGATTATGTGTGGGCGCTACAGGATGGTTCTGGCGATGCACTTTGGCGACAAACTCGACTGTTGCGCCGCAAAGTAACTGCGCCGGTTATTGTAGGTAATCATATAATTGTGGGTGACTTTGAAGGCTATGTTCATTGGATTTCCCGTGAAGATGGACATTTTGTTGCCCGCACTCGAGTTGCGAATAATGCTATTCGTAGTAAACCCGTAGTCAAAGATGATTTAGTATTCCTAACTGCTTCTGATGGCACATTAACCGCATTCCGGATCCAGTAATATGAAACCTGTCATCGCCTTAGTAGGTCGCCCAAATGTGGGGAAATCTACATTATTTAATCGTTTAACACGTAGCCGAGATGCACTTGTTGCGGATTTTTCTGGCCTGACAAGAGACAGGATTTATGGCACAGTAACGAGTAATGATTGTGACTTTATTGTTATTGATACAGGTGGTTTGACAGCCCAGTCTGATGATATGTCTGATCTTATGAAGAAACAGGCTGATCTAGCGATTGAAGAAGCAGATTTAGTTTTTTTCTTAGTGGATGGCCGTGCAGGTTTGGTTGCTGATGATCAAGCCGTTGCTCAAAAGTTACGAACGATTGGTAAACCTACGATTCTGATTGTAAATAAATCAGAAGGTGAACAAAGAGAAATGATGGCTGCTGAGTTTTATTCAGTTGGCCTTGGAGAACCTCAAGTTATTTCTGCATCACAAGGTCGGGGGATTTCTCAGCTATTATCACGACTACAAGATGAACTACCGACTGTTCTGGCCGCTGAACTCGATGATGATGAAGAGGAAAAACAATCTGATAACACGATTCGTTTAGCTGTCTTAGGCCGCCCAAATGTGGGTAAATCTACACTGATAAACCGAATTATGGGTGAAGATCGTGTAGTGGCTTTTGATGAGCCGGGTACAACACGAGATAGTATTCATATTCCTTTTGAAAAAGATGGTACTGAATATACATTAATCGATACAGCTGGTGTACGACGACGTTCAAAAGTATCAGAAATGTTGGAAAAATTCAGTATTGTAAAAACATTACAGGCGCTAGAGGATGCCAATGTTGTGTTACTTGTTTTAGATGCACATGAAGGTATTGTGGAGCAAGATCTCCATCTTGCAGGCTTAATAATTCAAAGTGGTCGAGCAGTTGTTATTGCCGTTAACAAATGGGACGGCCTTGATAAAGAAGAACGAGAGTGGGTTACGTCAAATGTTGAACGCCGCTTACCATTTTTAAACTTTGCAAATACACACTTTATTTCTGCATTACATGGCAGTGGGGTTGGCTTGTTATTTAAATCTGTTAAACAAGCATATCAATCGGCAATGTCACAAATTCCAACGCCGAGACTAACCCGCGTATTAGAAGATGCTGTATCAGATCATCAGCCACCTTTAGTACATGGTCGACGAATTAAGTTCCGTTATGCGCATTTGGGAGGAAAAAACCCACCCCGCATTATTATTCATGGCAACCAGACAGATTCAACTCCAAATAGTTATAAGCGCTATTTAGAAAATACATTTCGAGATGTTTTGAAGTTACATGGAACACCGATAGTAATAGAGTTTAAGAAGGGTGATAATCCATTTAAAGAGAAGAGAAAACGAACGGCGGGCCAAGGTACTAAGCACGTAAAAGATACTAAGCATAGAAAGTAACCTACAAAATACCGTCATCATCTCCCATTAAATTGTCGAGGGTTGTTAAGTGCCCTCGAATCTTTTCTCTTTCGGATAGTTTCTCACGTGCAGCAAGAGGAAGGTCTGTAAATAATATAACCTTTTGATCTACAAGTGTATTGATAAGATCCTCAAGTACACGTATTAAAGCAACATCTGAGGCGGAAAGCGCTGTTTTAATTTCATCACTATTATTAGAATGTTTTAAATAGGTGATGAGTTCAACATTGTCTATAGGTAAATATTCCTGCTCGTGTTCATTAGCTGTTTCAGATATTGAATCAATTTCGCCCAGAGTGTTTCGGTGAACGTAAGCCATGTTATAACCTGTTATAAATACTTTATTCGCTAACTATATTACTAAATAGATATAAAATATAGATCTATTCTAGTGATAATTTAGGGGGGGGAGTGATATAAAAGAATACCGATCTGCATTGAGACTTAGCAAACTACGCGAATGATAGTATGATTACTGATTATTTATAATTGTAAACTTTGTGAACCGTATCGCATTTTGTAAGATAGATGTTAATTGCTGACTATTTAGGACAAAGCTGTAAGTATGGAACAAGATATAACATCATTAGAAGACAGCAAGGCATTAGAAGATAATCAGGTGCAGTGGACTGCCGAGAATAGTCAGCAGACGCTCGATGATCCATTACTAAGTTGCTTAACGATTCTTAGTAAACTTTTGCACAAACCTCATAGTTCTAAATCCTTAATAGCAGGGCTTCCATTAGTTGATAATAAACTTACCCCTAAGTTATTTTCACGAGCAGCAGAACGAGCAGGATTATCATCAAAGGTTGTTAACCGTCCCATTAGGAAAATATCAAACCTAGTTTTACCCGCAGTATTGTTATTAGAAAATAGCATGGCGTGTATTGTCTTAGAATTCAAAAAAGACTCGGCAACCGTTATTTTTCCTGAGTCAGGTGAAGGTGAGTCTGAGATTTCATTAGATAAATTGAAAGAGCAATATACGGGCTTTGCTATTTTCATTAAAGCTGTTCACCAGTTTGATAATCGTACTGAAAAAACAACAATTCCTCGCACCAAGCACTGGTTTTGGGGAACTATATTACGATTTTGGCCGATTTATGGTGAAGTTTTCATAGCCTCGATTTTAGTAAACTCATTTGCTTTGGCATCGCCCTTATTTATCATGAATGTTTACGACCGTGTCGTACCAAATCATGCGATAGAAACCTTATGGGTGCTTGCCATTGGTGTTGCAACCGTTTTTGTCTTTGACTTATTACTGAGGACGTTACGCGGCTATTTTATAGACATGGCGGGTAAGAAAGCAGATGTTATATTGTCTGCCACCATTTTCGAAAAGGTGCTGGGAATCAAAATGGCATCGCGTTCAAACTCGGTAGGCTCTTTTGCAAATAGCATGCAAGAGTTTGAGTCGTTTAGAAAGTTCTTTACCTCAACGACATTAACAACATTGATCGACTTGCCTTTCGCATTCTTATTTATATTTGTGATTTGGACTATTGCAGGTGAATTAGCTTATGTACCACTAGCAGCGATTCCATTAGCGATTATTGTTAGCCTTGTTATTCAAGTTCCGCTAGGGCGGACGATTCAACAGTTATTTCGTTATTCGGGCCAAAAAAGTGCGACTTTAATTGAAACCCTAACAGGCCTAGAAACGATTAAAAGTATTGGGGCAGAATCACCCATTCAGAGAAAATGGGAACAAACGATTGGTTTTATTTCTAAATATAGTCAACGTTCTCGTATTTTATCGTCAACAGCTATCAACTTTACGGCATTTTTACAACAGATGGCATCTGTAAGTATTGTTGTATTCGGTGTTTATAAAATATCGGAAGGTGATATTACGATGGGGGCACTTATTGCGAGTACGATTCTTACGGGACGAGCACTTGCACCATTGGGACAGGTTGCAGGGATTTTGACTCGTTATCATCAATCAAAAGCCGCCTTAAGTTCACTGAATCATTTAATGAGTCTGCCGGTTGAGCGGCCATCTGGTCGGGAGTTTTTACACCGCCCTGATTTTAAAGGCGGCATTACATTTAAAAATGTTTCATTCAGCTACCCAGAGCAACCAATGAATGCTTTATCTGATATTTCTTTTTCTATTAAGCCAGGGGAAAAGGTTGCCTTCATTGGCCGAATTGGTTCAGGAAAAAGTTCAATTGAAAAGTTGATCTTAGGTCTGTATGAGCCTACAGATGGAGCTATTTTGTTAGATGGCACTGATATTCGCCAAATTGACCCTGTCGATTTACGCCGTAATGTGGGGTATGCACCACAAGATGTTGTACTGTTTTTTGGAAGTGTTCGAGATAATATTGCGATGGGCGCTCCATTTGCTGATGATGCTGCTATTCTTAAGGCCGCAGAAGTTGCTGGTGTAACGGAGTTTGTTAACCGCCATCCTGCTGGCTTTGACTTACCTGTTGGTGAACGCGGTGAGGGGTTATCTGGTGGACAGCGCCAAAGTGTTGCTGTGGCAAGAGCACTCTTACTTGAACCTCCAGTCCTTGTGTTAGATGAGCCTACTAACGCGATGGACAACAGTACGGAAGATCAATTCAAGGCAAAACTCGCCTCTGAACTAGGAGATAAAACATTACTCTTAGTGACACACAAAGCTTCTCTATTGAGTCTTGTAGACCGAATTATTGTTATGGACCAAGGGAACCTGCTTGCTGATGGACCTCGCGAACAGATATTAACTGCGCTTAAAAAAGGCCATATCAAAGTGTCAAAAGGATAAAGTAATATGGCATGGTTAAAACGCACCCATCCAGATGATGCTGACTTTATGTCAGAAGTGAGTGCTGCCACTCTAGAGTCTGCACATCGGGTAGGACACTCTTTGCTTATCCTAACATTAGCATTCTTTCTTGCTGCTGGTTGGTGGGCCTATGAAACATCTTTAGATGAAGTTACTCGTGGTGATGGCAAAGTTGTGCCCTCGAGTAAAATCCAGGTTATTCAGAATTTGGAGGGGGGGGATTTTATCTGAGGTGCTTGTTGCAGAAGGGCAAACTGTTGAAAAAGATGAGATACTTTTAAAAATTGATGATACGCGTTTTTCCTCGTCATTTAGGGAAACAGAACTTAAATATTATGAGTTACTCATCCGAAGTATTCGTCTAAAAGCAGAAAGTTTGGATAGTAGGGTTGTCATCCCAGCAGAAGTGACAGAAGCTGATCCAATATTAGCTGAAAATGAAATGACATTGTATAAAACACGGCAATTAGAATTAGAATCAGCTATTCGAGTATTACAGCAACAAAAAGCGCAACGCCAGCAAGAGTTAGTTGAGCGACGTGCACGACAGTCTCAATTACAACAGAGTTATGAATTGAGTGATCAAGAACTCAAAATGTCTGAACCTTTAGTCGATGCAGGTGTAATGTCTGAAGTAGAAATTTTACGCTTAAAACGTTCTGTTAATGACTTATTTGGAGAAAAGGAGGCAAATCGCTTAGCAATCCCAAGAATTCGTTCTGCCTTAGCGGAAGTCAACCAGAAAATTGAAGAGCAACGCATTCAATTTAGAACCGATGCTGCAAGTCAATTTTCAGAAGTTAATGCAGAACTAGCTCGGAGAAAAGAAACTATCTTTTCACTCGGAGATCGAGTAACACGTACACAAGTTAGATCACCAGTAAAAGGTACAATTAAACAATTAAAAATTAATACTGTTGGTGGTGTTATTCAACCAGGAATGGATTTGGTAGAAATTGTTCCAATTGAAGATAATTTATTGATTGAAGCAAAAATAAGGCCCGCAGATATTGCTTTTTTACGCCCTGGACAAGAGGCAATGATCAAGCTTACTGCTTATGACTTTTCAATTTATGGTGGCTTACCGGCAAAGCTTGAACGAATTAGTGCTGATACAATTACAAATGAGAAAGATGAAAGTTTTTATTTAATTTATTTAAGAACAGAAAAGAACTATATTGATAGTAATAAGGGAATGTTAAATATTATTCCTGGAATGACCACGAGCGTAGATATTTTGACCGGCAAGAAAACAGTGTTAGATTATTTACTAAAACCAATTCTTAAAGCTAAAAATGAGGCGTTAAGAGAAAGATGACATCAATGGTTAAAGCCAACTTTCACATTATTGCCTCAGATAAGGATTTATCTCGGGCAATTAAATCTACGCTATTAAAGTCATTTAATATCCTTATAAGTAGAGGCTTACAAGATTATTTATCCTCATCTGTGGCTGAAGAAGTAAGCCTTATCATTTGCCAGAGTTCAATATTGGACAATGATGATGTGGCAGCAATAAAAGATATTAAGTCGCTTAATCCTAACGCACGGATTCTAATCGTTGGCCCAAGTTGTACCAGTGCTGAACAAATATCATTACTGAAACATGGTGCTCGCGGCTATTTTGATACGTCAGAGTCGTTGGATAAATTAAATGAAGCTGTTCAATGCATTCTTCATGGAGAGGTCTGGATTGAGCGCTATGTGATTTCGGGCTTAATTGATGAGCTTGCACATGTGCCAGAAATAAATAAGGAGCAGCGACAAGCTGTATCGACATTGTCTCCAAAAGAGCTCGAAGTAGCTCAATTTGTGAGTCATGGTGCAACAAATAAGATGATTGCGAAAAATATGTCAATTACAGAACGTACTGTTAAAGCACATCTAACGACTATTTTTCAGAAAATGAGTCTTGCAGATCGTTTGTCTTTAGCAATATTTTTCCGTGATTTACGAGAATGATTACTGAATACAATAAGTTAAGAAGTATATGTAATAGGTTTCTTTATAATAATGTGGTAAGGTGTATTTAGTATCGCGCTTTAATTTTTGAAAATGGAACATAAGTTAAGTTGGGAGTAGTTAGATGAAATTGTAAAAATACAATGATAGGGGTCTCAGTATGCTTAATTACTTCGACCACGGTATGGTCTGCTTCACTAGAGGAGGCCGTAGGCACCACGATCAAAACAAATCCTGATGTGTTAGCTGCTGGTAACGAGCGAAATGCTGTATCTAAAGAGATTGCACAAGCGCGTGCTGGTTATTTCCCTACCATTGATTTAGCGGTTGGTACGGGCTATGAGTCTACAGATAGCCCAACGACTCGAGTAGGCGACTTCCATGGGAATGTTCATAAAAATCGTGACGAGGCAAGTCTTAATTTACGTCAAATGTTGTTTGATGGAATGCAAACAAAAAATGAAGTACTTCGTCATACAGCCCGTACAAACTCTCGTGCTTATACTGTCTTTGGTGCAGCTGAAAATACAGGCTTAGAAGCTGTTGATGCATACCTTAATGTCTTACGTAGACAACGGTTAGTTGAATTAACCACGACTAATCTTGAAGCTCACGAGCGCACACACGATCAAATTCGTTTACGAAGTGAACGTGGTGTCGGGCGTAAAGCTGATATGGATCAGAGCCAAGGTCGTGTAGCACTTGCTAGAGCAAACCAAATAGCAGAACAAAGTAATCTTCGCGATGCAGAAACTAACTATTTACGTGTTGTCGGTGAGGTCGCAGAAGATTTATCAGATCCTGCATCACCAAGAAGCTCAATACCTGAAACGCTTGATGAAGCTATTAGTTTAGCAATAGAAAATCACCCAACATTAAAATCTGCAAATGCTGATATAGATTCGGCAAATTCACAACACGATACCGCTGCCGCTGTTTTTTACCCTCGAGTTGACTTTGAATTGGACACAACTGCAAACAATGATCTTGATGGCATAGATGGTCATAATAATGATGTAACAGCAATGTTTCGTTTACGTTACAACTTGTTAAATGGCGGTAAAGACAAAGCCCGTCGTGAAGAAACTGCTTATTTGATTAATCAAGCATCAGAGATTCGTAACAATACATACCGTCAAGTTGAACAAAGTGTGCGCCTATCATGGAATGCATTAGAAACGGTTAATAATCAAATGAGCTTTTTTCAGTTACATGTTGATTCAAGTGAAAACTCTCGAAATGCCTACCAGCAACAATTTAGTTTAGGGCAAAGAACATTACTTGATTTATTAGATTCTGAAAATGAAGTGTTTGTCGCTCGCCAAGCATTAGTTAATGCTCAATACGATCAACTATTTGCTCTGTACCGAGTGTTAAATAGTACGGGGAGTTTATTGCAAACTTTGCAAGTTGCATTACCTGAAGCGAGTGCAGTGGTTGATAATAAATAGCACTGATTACAACGAGTAAAAAATTTAAAGCCATGAGCATTAATCTCATGGCTTTTTTTTATCAGAAATATAGAAAGTTACTCATGATCTTTTCTTGTTTTTAGCAGGTCGTGATATTATGGACTATTGCAAACTTATAAGAAGAGCACATGAGTAATCAATCATCATATACATACGAAGAACTTTTGCAGTGCGGTCGTGGCGAGTTATTTGGCCCCGGTAATGCACAGTTACCTACCCCTAACATGTTGATGATGGATCGCATCACTCACATTTCTAACGAAGGTGGTAAATACGGTAAAGGTGAAGTTATTGCTGAATTAGATATTACGCCAGATTTGTGGTTCTTTGATTGTCACTTCCCAGGTGACCCTGTTATGCCAGGTTGTCTAGGTTTAGATGCTATGTGGCAGTTAGTAGGCTTTTTCTTAGGCTGGGATGGTAATCCTGGGCGTGGTCGTGCTTTAGGATCTGGTGAAGTTAAATTCTCTGGACAAGTATTACCAACAGCTAAAAAAGTAACATATAAACTTGATTTGAAACGTGTTATTGCACGCAAATTGGTTTTGGCGATTGCTGATGGTACCGTCTCTGTTGATGGTCGAGAGATCTATGCAGCAAAAGATCTACGAGTAGGTTTGTTTACATCTACAGATAATTTTTAGGAAATAGTCATGAAACGCGTAGTTGTCACAGGTTTAGGTATTACCTCATGTTTGGGATTGGATGCTGAAACAGTTACAGAATCTTTACGTTTAGGTCGGTCAGGAATTCGGTTTAAACAAGAATATGCTGATATGGGTTTCCGTAGTCATCTTGCTGGTAGTGTTGATATTGACTTTAAAGAACATATTGATCGCAAAACATTGCGTTTTATGGGCGATGCAGCAGCATATGCTTACATCTCTATGAAACAAGCAATTGCCGATTCAGGTTTATCGGATGAGCAAGTTTCTAACATTCGTACAGGCCTTGTTATGGGATCTGGCGGTGCTTCAGCGGCTAATCAAGTTGAAGCTGCTGATATTTTGCGTGAAAAAGGAATTCGCCGAGTTGGCCCTTATCGCGTAACCCAAGTTATGGGTAGCACCACATCTGCTTGTTTAGCAACACCATTTAAGATTAAAGGTGTGAATTATTCAATGTCATCTGCTTGTGCAACAAGTGCACATTGTATTGGTAACGCCATGGAACAAATTCAACTTGGTAAACAAGATATCGTATTTGCTGGTGGTGCTGAAGAAGAGCATTGGACAATGAGTTCATTATTCGATGCAATGGGTGCGTTATCAACAAAATATAACGATACACCTGATAAAGCTTCTCGTGCATATGATGCTGATCGTGATGGTTTTGTTATTGCTGGTGGTGGTGGTGTCGTTGTATTAGAAGAATATGAGCATGCAAAAGCCCGTGGCGCAAAAATTTACGCTGAATTGACAGGATATGCTGCAACATCAGATGGCTATGACATGGTCGCACCATCGGGTGAAGGTGCTGTACGCTGTATGCAACTTGCAAGCGCTACCGTTGACGCGCCAATCGATTACATCAATGCGCATGGTACAAGCACGCCAGTAGGTGATTTGGCTGAGCTAGGTGCGGTTAAGAAAGCATTTGGTGATAATGCGCCATTAGTAGGTTCTACTAAGTCATTATCTGGTCATTCATTAGGTGCAGCAGGTGTACAAGAAGCAATTTATTGTTTATTAATGATGGAAAATGATTTCATTGCTGCATCTGCCAATATTGAAAACTTAGATCCTGAGGCGGAAGGTGTGTCGATTATCCGTGAACGTAAAGATAATGCAGGTTTGAAGACAATCATGTCGAATAGCTTTGGCTTTGGCGGAACTAATGCAAGTTTAGTATTTGAGAAGTTAGTTGATTAGTTTTTGAATTACTTTTCTAACAAGTAAAAAACTAGGCCACCTTAAAGAAGGTGGCCTTTTTATTTCTACATGTACGTCTCATTAACGCCATTATGACGTTTGTGAAAATAATCTTAATCTAGATCATCATCCGTTACCACACCACGCTTACCAGAAAGTGATTCTTGGATTAGCGTAATCAATTTAGCTTTCTTTTCGGGATCATCCAAATGTTTTGAGCTAAAAGTAATGCCATGTTTTCCTGCATATTGTTGGACCAACATTACTAAAACAGTTTCATCTTCCACAAAAAATCTCCAGTTGTCATAAAATAAAGTCATTATAAACTTTCAAGACTATAAAATATTTATTTAATGAAATTACATTATCAAATTGTAGGTTCAGGTCAGCCTGTAGTGATTTTACATGGCCTATTTGGTTCCTCAGATAATTGGCGTGGTTTGGCGAAAGAGTTATCGAACCATGCTCAAGTTATCACGGTTGATTTACGGAATCATGGTCGCTCACCACACAGCGCAGAACAGTCATACGAATTAATGGCTGATGATTTAGCTGAACTTATCCAAGAATTAAAGCTCAGTTCAGTCGATCTTATTGGTCACTCTGTAGGCGGTAAGGTTGCTATGACTTTCAGTCAGCACTACCCTGAGTTTCTACATAAATTAGTCGTGGTTGATATTGCTCCTCGCGCATATACTGATGAACATAGCACTATATTTGAAACCTTATTAGGCTTAGATCTATCACTATATTTAAGTCGAAAGGAACTTGATCAGGAATTAAGTTTATCTTTACCCAACAAAGCTGTCCGGCAGTTTTTATTAATGAATTTGGATCTGACTAATGATAAATTAACTTGGCGATTAAATTTGCATGCTTTGTTTGAATGTTATCCCAAGCTTCTTCAATCAGTATGTAATCATCAACAAATTGCTATTCCTAGCTATTTTATACGTGGTGGTCGATCTAACTATATTGGTGATGATGATTTTGCTTTAATTAATGCTACTTTTCCTCACTCAGAGATAGTTACAATAGAGGAAGCTGGTCACTGGGTTCATGCCGAGGCGCCAGATATATTCTTAACTAAAATAATAGAGTTTTTTGATTATGATTAAAGCTGAACTAGTAGACCGTTTAATCAAGTTTCGCAGTGATCGTGACTGGGAACAGTTTCACTCGCCCAAAGAGCTCGCAATTTCATTATCTATTGAAGCCTCTGAACTATTAGAATGGTTTCAATGGAAAAATGATGATGAGATTCAATTGAAACTAAACTCAGATAAGCGTGCAGCGCTAGAAGATGAAGTCGCTGATGTTGTCGCCTATTTAACTTACCTTTGCCATGATGTGGGTATTGATATAAATAAAGCTGTAGAAGCTAAAATCAATAAAAATGCCCAGAAATATCCCATTGAAAAAGTGAAGGGAAGGTCAGAGAAATATAATGAATATTAATATTTCTAAGTTGTTTGTCTATCTAGGCTAAATTAGTGCTACAGTGCGAATACATAATATATTTAAGGTATTAATAATTTCATGAATGCGATTGTTTTTCTTATTCAATGTCACGACCAAAAAGGCTTGGTCGCAGGAATTACTGGCTTCTTTTCGGAGCGTGACTTTAACATTTTACACTGCCAGCAATATACCGATGTACAAGATGGCCAGTATTTCATGCGTATAAAATTAGAAGATAACGGTAGCCTAGATCGCCAATTATTGGAGCAACAATTTAATACGTTTGCACAGGGGCTATCACTAACGTGGTCGGTAAGGTATTCAGATAAACCTTATCGTGTAGCCTTGCTAGTAACACGAGCCTCACACTGTCCTTATGACCTTCTATCACGTGAATTAGAAGGTGAATTAAAGTGTGACATTCCTGTTGTGATCGGCAACCATAATGATCTTGAAGGCATGGCAAAGCAGTTTAAAAAACCTTTTTATCATTTACCCATCACAAAAGAGACTAAGCCACAGCAAGAAGCTCAAATCAATGCACTACTTGATGAGTATAAGATTGATCTTGTGGTCATGGCGCGTTACATGCAAATCTTGTCAGAAGATTTTGTTGAGCAACATGCAGGACGAGTTATTAATATTCATCACGGTTTTTTACCCGCATTTCAAGGTGCAAGACCGTACCATCAAGCCTATGATCGAGGTGTTAAGATTATTGGAGCAACGTCACATTATGCAACGGCTGATTTAGATGAAGGGCCTATTATTGAACAAGGTGTTGAACGAGTGATGCACGATAATAGTCCTGAAGATCTAGTGATGATTGGTAAAGATATTGAACGTCTAGTGTTAGCAAAAGCCGTTAAGGCGCACATTGAACACCGAATTATCATATCTGGTCGTCGAACAATTGTATTCTCAGAAGGCGCTTAATAACGTCAAATATAGTGCCAGTTATATCACGGTTAAAAAAATTGTAAATAAAGAAGGATAATGCATGTCAGGTCAGGACCAATCATTAGGTGACGAACTTAAACGCCTTATTAATACGGGTGGTATTGAAGTGCCGATGTTGCCAGAAATTGCTAATAAAGCACTGGTATTAGCTCAGAACCCCGATTCTGATGCTAGTGAAATGGCGGCATTAATACAGGGTGACCAATCACTTGCTGCTCATGTTATGCGAATTGCTAACTCGGTTGCATTTACGCCATTATCCAACTTGGTTTCACTGCAACAAGCAATAGCACGGCTGGGTATGGCAACAATTAGTGAAATAGCTTTAACGGCTGCTATTGGTGCCAAAATGTTTAATACGCCAGGTTATGAAGAGTATGTGGCTGGTATTTGGAAGCATGCATTAGCAACATCACTCTGGTCGAAAGAGATTGCTCGCCATGGACGAAGTAATGTTGAAGTGGCTTTTCTTGCAGGACTATTGCATTCCATTGGCCGACCTGCGGTATTACAAGCTATCCTTGATTTAGCAAAGAAGCAGAATGTCAGCTTAAGTAAAGGTGAAGTTCAGCATTTAGAAAATAGCTATTGTCAGCAAGTGAGCCAAGCAGTAGTTCATTCATGGAAAATGCCGACATTAGTGATTGAGGCAATTAGTGCATACACCGATCAAAATAGTGATTTACCATTAGGTTTGCAAGCCGCTCAAATTACTGTTGGGTCACGCTTTGCTACTCATATGCTGAAACCTGAAAATTTAGATAAAGAGATTTTGTTAATGTTACCGGCTTTAGATACATTGAACCTATATCAAGATGAAGTTGAAACCTTACTTGGCAAAACTGAAATGATAAAAGGACGTCTAGAAGGATTATCATCATGAGTAATGAGCAATTTGATTATGATGTGTTAGTGATTGGTAGCGGTCCAGCAGGTCAAAAATCAGCTATTCAGGCTGCTAAGGCTGGTCAGCGTGTTGGGATTGTAGAACGTGATAGCTTGTTTGGTGGTGCCTGTGTTCATCGAGGCACTATTCCATCAAAAACATTGCGTGAAAATGCACTTCGAGTAAAGCATATGCGTCAAAATGCCGCATTGGCCGATTTTGAACTGGGTGAAGATACTGAAATGCACACACTCATCAATCGACTTGATGAAGTGCTTAAATCACACGATGACTACATGCGTAAACAAATTGATCGTAATAATGTTCAACGCATTCATGGTCGAGCAAGTTTTGTTGATAATCACACGGTGAAAATAACTAAGGTCAGTGGTGAAACGGTTGATTTAAAGGTGAATACTGTGATTATTGCAGCGGGTTCATATCCACGTAATCCAGATAATATCCCAATTGATCATGAACACTTATTTGATAGTGATTCAATTTTATCAATGTTGTATTTACCATCGAGCTTAACGGTATTGGGTGGTGGTGTTATTGCCAGTGAATATGCGTCTATTTTCCAAGCACTGGGTGTTAAGGTGACAATGATAGATCGCTATCCGACACCGTTAGGTTTTTTAGACAGTGATATGACAGATACCTTTGTTGGGGCCTTTAAGAACATGGGTGGAACATGGATGGGGAGTCAGAAGGTTGCTAAAGTCTACTGGGATGGTATTAGTGAAGTTGTGACTGAATGTGAAGATGGTACGGTCGTCCGAAGCCAGAAATTACTTTGTGCAGCAGGTCGCTTGGCTAATGTTAAAGAACTTCAACTTGAAAATGCGGGTTTGGCTCTCAATGAGCGTGGCTTGATCAGTGTTGATGATAATTTATGTACAAACGTGTCTAATATCTATGCGGCAGGTGATGTGATTGGTCCGCCATCATTAGCATCAGCGTCAATGGAACAAGGTCGTCGTGCTGCTTGTAATGCATTAGGTGTAGAAATTGGATCAATGAGCCAACTCATACCTGCAGGCATTTATTCGATTCCTGAATTATCATCAGTAGGGCTAACTGAGAAACAAGCGCGTGATCAGCATGTCAATGTTCTTGTGGGGACTGCTCAGTTTTCTGAAGTCGCACGAGGACAAATTTCAGGCAATACAGAAGGAATGCTGAAAATTGTTGCCGATGCTGAAGGAAAGAAAATCCTTGGTGTAATGCTCGTTGGTGAAGGCTCAACAGAAGTAGTACATATTGGTCATATGGCAATGTTATGTGATGCTGATGTTGATATATTTGTTGAAAGTACGTTTAACTTTCCAACACTAGCGGAAGCTTACCGGGTTGCAGCATTAGAGATTTTAGCTCAGCGTCCTGAGAGCTAAGTGAATAATGAAAACAGTGATGATAACAGGAGCAACCTCAGGCTTTGGTGAAGCATGTGCCCGTTTATTTTCTTCTAGTGGCTGGAAGGTCATTATTACTGGTCGTAGACAAGCACGGCTTGATTTATTGCAAAAGGAACTTGGAGGTGCAGACAAGGCATATAGTTGTTGCTTTGACATTACCAATCGTGATGCTGTTGCTAATGCATTCGATAATATGCCAGAAAAGTTTTCTGAGATCGATGTGCTAGTGAATAATGCCGGCTTGGCATTAGGATTGGAACCGGCTTATGAGACTGATCTTGATGATTGGGAAAAGATGGTTGATACCAACATTAAAGGTTTGATGTATTGCACTCGCACAGTGCTACCTATGATGAAGCAGCGTGGGCAGGGTTATATTATCAATATAGGCTCTATAGCAGGTAACTGGCCATATCCAGGTGGCAATGTATATTGTGCTACTAAAGCGTTTGTTAGACAGTTCTCATTAGCTTTGCGCGCTGACTTGTTAGGTACGGGTATTCGCATTACTAATATTGAACCAGGTAATGCAGAAACTGAATTTTCAATGGTTAGGTTTAAAGAAGATGAGCTGCGTGCGGATAATGTTTATCACAATACTAAAGCGTTAACTGCTGAGGATATCGCTGACACGGTGTTGTGGCTAGCTAACACCCCTGAACATGTGAATGTAACAACAATGGAAATTATGCCGACTGAACAGGCAACAGGCCCTCTGGCTACTTATCGTAGAGACAAATAAAAAAACCGTGCTTTAAGCACGGTTTTTTTGTTTTGAAAGAAGCGAACTTTATTTAAGAAAACATCCAACCGGTTGGGTTTGGATGTGCTTCTTGGTCATCTAACGCTTTCATGCCTTTAATACAACGCACGACGATCCATACAATTGTAAATAGGATAATAAACCAGCCAATTATGATGATTGATAGTAGAGCACCAACAAATACATAAAGTAAGCCAATCCAGAATGTACGAATTTGAAATTGATAATGAGTTTGTAACCATTCAGGCGCATCATCTTTATTGACATAAGCCATAACAACACCAATTAAACCAAGCAGTGGAACAATAATATTGGCTAAGACTAAGATGTATATTATTTTTGGCGTTGTGGTATTTGCCTGTATTTCTGACATGAAAAGTCCTTTATTAGATTGAACAAAAAAGCTACTTTAGCAGAATTCTATTAACCGAACTAAGCTTTAACTTGGTAATAATTTGATGAGTACTGCTTCATAGATATCAGATAAGGTATCAAGATCAGCAACAGAAACACATTCATTAAGCTGATGGATCGTAGCATTCAAAGGGCCGAGCTCAATGACTTGCGCTCCTGTTGGAGCGATAAAACGACCGTCAGATGTCCCGCCCGAGGTTGATAACTCTGTTTCATAGCCTGTGGTAGATTTAATAGCATGCTTGACTGCATCAACTAATGCACCGCTCGCAGTACGGAAAGGCTTACCTGATAACTCCCAGCTTAGATCATAGTTAAGGCCATGCTGATTTAGAATGGCTTCTACACGTTGCTGTAATTGTTCATGGGTGACTTCGGTTGAATAGCGAAAGTTAAATACGAGTTCTGCGGTTCCAGGAATGACATTCGTTACACCGGTACCAGAGTTAAGGTTTGATACTTGGAAACTGGTTGGAGGAAAATCATCATTACCTTGATCCCATTCAACTGCACACAATTCTGTGAGTGCTGGTGTAAGAGAATGAATTGGGTTTTCAGCAAGGTGAGGGTAAGCAATATGCCCTTGTTTACCTTTCACCGTTAAACGACCATTAAGAGAACCTCGACGGCCATTTTTAACGATATCACCGACTTTATCTGTGCTTGTTGGTTCGCCAACAATACACCAGTCTATTTTTTCGCCACGAGCTTCTAGTGTTTCAATAACTTTAACTGTTCCACCCGTTGCAGGGCCTTCTTCATCACTGGTAATTAGAAATGCAATACTGCCAGTATGATCGTCATGCTCAGCAACAAAGCGTTCACATGCAGTTACGAATGCAGCAATACTGCCTTTCATATCTGCTGTACCACGTCCATATAACAAACCATCTCGGATCGTTGGTTCAAATGGAGGGGATATCCATTTGTCTTCTGGGCCTGTGGGAACCACGTCTGTATGACCTGCAAAGGTTAATAGCGAACCATCTGTACCACGACGAGCCCAGATATTGTCAGTATCGTCAAAACGTAAATGTTCGACAGTGAAGCCAATCGCTGATAGACGATCAGCTAATAATTGTTGACAACCAAAATCTTCAGGCGTCACACTTGGACGGCTAATGAGATCGTTAGTGAGTTCAAGTGTTGCAGACATAGTGTGCTCTTTATTGTTTGGCAAAATAAGCGGCGTAGTCCGCTTCTTTGAATCCAACCTTACAGTCGGATCTATCAGATAGTACGGGGCGTTTAATTAATGTTGGGTTTGCTAACATCAATTCAACAGCAATGGATTGGTCGAGTTGTTCTTTACGAGGATCTTCTAGCTTTCGCCAAGTGGTACCACGTTTGTTTAGTAATACTTCCCATGACACAGACTTTAGCCAACCAGTGATGGTTGCTTCATCTAAACCATCCACACGGAAGTCATGGAATTGAAAATCAATGTCATTGGCTTCACACCAACGACGTGCTTTTCTAACCGTATCGCAGTTTTTAATGCCGTACAAAATCATAATGATGCCTTGCTAATGCTGGTCTACAGCGTTTTTATATGTTTTCAATTAGATCTGAAATTCGATGTGCCGCATTGATACAGTCTTCTATCGGTGCAACTAATGCCATGCGAATACGATTTGAACCTGGGTTACTATTATCATTATCTCGGGCTAAGAAACTGCCAGGTAATACAGTCACGTTCTTTTCATCAAAAAGGCGACGAGCAAACTCTGTATCAGAAATAGGTGTTTCAGCCCAAAGGTAAAAACCAGCGTCGGGCAAGCTAACATTCATCACGGGGGATAGAATGGCTAAGACCGCTTTAAACTTATCACGATACAGCGAGCGGTTGTATGTAACATGATCCTCATCATTCCATGCAACAATTGATGCTGATTGCGTTGCAGGTGGCATCGCACAACCATGATAGGTACGGTAGCGTAGGAAGCCTTTTAATACGATAGCATCACCAGCGACAAAGCCAGAACGTAAGCCGGGCGCATTAGAGCGTTTTGACAAGCTATGGAAGACAACACATCGACTTAAATTGGTATAACCTGCTGTAATAGCAGCTTGTAATAATCCAACTGGTGGCTTGTCATCATCAAAATAGATTTCGGAATAACATTCATCTGACGCGATGATAAAGTCATGCTTATGAGCTAATTTGATAAGGAGTGTTAATGTCGCTTGATCAATAACTGCACCTGTTGGGTTGCCAGGGCTACATAAATAAAGCAGTTGGCAACGATCCCACACATCCGTACTAACTGATGAAAAGTCAGGCACAAAATTAGTGTCGGCAGTGCAGTTTAAGAAATAAGGGTGTGCTCCCGCTAAGATTGCTGCACCTTCATAGATTTGATAGAAGGGATTAGGCATAACAACAAGTGGGGCAGAAGCTGAACGGTCAACGATTGCTTGAGCAAATGCAAATAAGGCTTCACGTGTTCCATTAACGGGCAATACTTGAGTGCTAGCATCAAGGTGACCTTCTAATTTAAAACGATTATCTAACCAGTTAGCGATAGCGTAACGTAGTTCGATAGAGCCCGCAGTTGTTGGATAATTAGATAAACCATGCAGATGTTCAATAACCGCTTCGGTAATAAATCCAGGCGTAGGATGCTTTGGTTCACCAATAGATAATGCAATATGCTGCATGTTATCCGGTGGTGTACACCCTGCCTTAAGTTGGGCAAGCTTTTCAAATGGATAGGGATGCAAGTGAGCCAGATCAGGATTCATAACAAAGTAACTGTGTAAAGAAATTCGACCATTATAGCGGGTTATTATGGCGGAACAAAAGCATCATAAATTAATCGATACAGTCATAACATGGTATAAGATTCTGCTATGAATAACTCTAACTCTAATCACAACCGCCTAGCCATTACCTGTTTGTTATTTTCAGCCAGTATGTGGGGCTTAATTTGGTACCCCATTCGCTTATTGGAAGATGCCGGACTCTCCGCTGTATGGAGCTCATTGGTCATGTATTTTGCTGCCGGTTTATTGGTTATTCCTGTTTTATGGCGCGAATATCACCTGATCACTAAGCATTTTTCAGATCTGTTAATACTTGCCATTGCCGCCGGTATCACTAACGTCACCTTTTTGGTTGCATTAACCGAAGGGGAGGTTATGCGAGTGATGTTACTTTTTTATCTATCGCCTTTGTGGACTGTTTTATTAGGTCGTTGGTGGTTGAAAGAAAAATTATCTTTTGCCGCTATCATTATGTTACTTATTGCTATGTCTGGATCAATGGTGATGTTATGGAATAAAGAAATGGGTTGGCCTTGGCCTCATAGCCTTGCAGATTGGTTGGCATTGACTGCTGGTTTTGCCTTTTCTATAAACAATGTTCAGGCGAGAAAACTAGGCTCTGTTTCGATGAAAGTGAAAACCAGCATTATCTGGTGGGGCGTAGTACTTACCTCATTGATTGTTTTATGGGGACAACACTCACCTATTCCCGATGTCTCTCTTAGTGCATGGCTCGGTGCTTGGGCTTTAGGTTGGTTAGGCATTGTTGCGATGACAGTTGCGGTACTCTATGGCGTAGCAAGCATGCCGGTATACCGATCATCCGTTATTATGCTATTTGAATTAATTGTTGCCGCTATTGCAGCATGGGCCTTAACAAATGAAGCCATGTCAATACAAGAATGGTTAGGTGGTGGATTAATATTAATAGCAGCCTATGGTGTTGCTAGAGCAGAAAATAATACAGAAACTTTAAGGGTGAAAAACTTATGATTAAATCAATAGCACATGCCAGCTTTTTGGTCGCTGACCTTCAACGTTCTTTAGACTTCTATTGTGGTATTTTAGGTATTCACCACAGCACTGAGCGACCTAATTTTCCTTTCGATGGCGCATGGTTGGATTTAAGCGAAGGTGGCCAGCAATTACATTTGATGAGGTTACCCAATCCAGATTCAATGGAAGGGAGACCGGAACACGGTGGAAAAGATCGTCATGTCGCACTTGTCGTTGATAATTTAGATGACCTTGCAGAAAAATTAGAAAAAGCAGGTGTTGAAGTCTCGCGAAGCAAGTCGGGTAGGGCTGCATTCTTTTGCCGAGATCCGGATGGAAATGCATTGGAATTTGCAGAAGATTTTAAACCCGTAAAACGTTAAATAAAACACTTGAAAATAGACTATCAACAACTTACAGAGTTACCCACATTTCCTGTGGATAACTCTGTTTATAACTGTTGTGAAAATCGCTAAGTCATTATTCTGTAACATTCCGACACGAATTGGTTAAAAAACAACCATATCAATAAAACCAATAAATATCAATGGCTTACGTCTAAATTAAGCAGTATCAATAACTTAGCGAGGGTTGTTGTTACAGTTTAATAACAAGCGGTAGTAAAAGTGAATAACTCTCGGGAGATGACAGCTAAAAGTGGTGTTAATTTGTTTATTTCGCTATAGCTAAAAGCTTAGCTATAGCGATAGATTCAGTTGAATTACATCGAGTAAACAGGGTGGCTAGTTAACAATATAGGAACAGAAAATATCATCAGTAGTTTACACATATGTACTGTGGCAGAGTGTGAATAATAGGGTGAGGACTGGCAAGTGCTATTCACGAAAGAAGTCAGCCTATTTTTGCCTTACTTGCCATGTTGATTGTTGCTGCTGATCAATAACGCCGTGCTTAATTAGCCATTGCTTCGCATCGTCAGCATCGTGTTCAAACCAAGCCTCGGCGCTCCCTAGTCGAAAGGTGTAGCCCCAACTGTCCATATCATCCATCATACGTTTGCTTCCCATTCCGACTAGATGTTCAGCTAATAGGATTTGTAGATAACACACGCCATTTTCTTCGTCATAGTCGCCTTCTGCATCGGTGTCGAGTTTTGCTCGTCTTATCGGATCCATACAGATATAGTGCCCTGACTCATGCAGGGCTGAGTGAATAGGGGTGTCATGACGTAATAGTAGCTTATTTCCTATTAAACCTGCTTCACGCTCACCAAAGAAGCTTCCTGGAATGGTGTCATTATCAGCAATGTGAACAACCTCAATGCCATAAGGTTTAAGTAATGTAGCTAATTCTTGCTGTCGTTGCGGGTTACAATTTAAAACATTAGTTGGATCGGTTTCAGACACGGCGTGCATCACCAATAATATGATTAGTGACCATCCCAGCCAATGTTAGTCCAAAGATTGAAGGCATATAGCTTACCGTGCCATTAACAGCACGTGCTCGGCCATGTGCTACCGCTTCTGGCGGGAGGGGGAGTAATGGTGGTTCAAGTGAATAGACAGTTTGCACACCTCTTCCAACGTCTCGCCTACGTAGGTGACGGCGGAGCTGTTTAGCAAGCTTACATATTGATGTATCCATAATATCACCCGTACGAATCATACTGGGATTGAGCTTTCCACCTGCACCCATACTAGCGAATATAGGTATTTTCTTTTTCCATGCGGCTTCAATTAATGCCGCTTTACTACTCATGCTATCAATGGCATCAACAACGACATCAAATTCAGGAGTGAGAATTTCAAACACACTGTCAGGGGTGAGAAACTCTTTAATTAATGTTACTTGGCAATCAGAATTAATATCTTGAATGCGTTGCTTCATTACTTCGCCTTTTGATAAGCCAATTGTTGAGTTGAGGGCCACTAATTGTCTGTTGATATTGGAGCCAGAGACAACATCATGATCTGCTAGTGTAATTTTTCCAACGCCCATTCTGGCAAGTGCTTCAGCAGTGAAAGAGCCAACACCACCTACACCGGCAATAAAAACATGAGCCTGTTGTAGAAGTTTGATACCTTCATCACCGATTAATATATGGGTACGTTCAAATAATAGGTTTGAGTTAGTCATGAGGAGAACACCGAAAACAGAATAAACTCTATTTTACCTTAGACGCACAGGGAACACATAGGGTTGATGCTGGTTCAATCTCTAATCGACGTGGATCAATTTCAGAATCACAGACACTACAGTAGCCATAATCACCCGAGGCAACCAGTGCAAGTGCCGTGGAAACTTGTCGTAACTGCTGCTGGCGAAGACGTGTGGCTTCAATGGCCATTGATTGCGCTTGTAAGGCATCAGCTCGTGATACACGACCAACACTTGATTGATCTAGGTTGACCGTTTTGATTGAGCTTTTAGCCAATTCTTGGGCGGACATCAACACATCTCTTTTCTTTTCGAGCATGTGTTTGAATTTTTGTAGATCAATTTCGTTCATAATTTTTGAAACCTAAACTGTCTGATCGTGTGACCTAGTTTATCTATTGATGCACAATTCATATACTCTAATATAATTTGCCGACCTGTTCCACATACGTTAAATAAACACGCATATCAAACTCTAACTGGTGGTATTCGGGTTCCATATAAGTACACAATTTATAAAAAGCTTTATTGTGATCTTTCTCTTTTAAATGAGCGAGCTCATGCACAGTAATCATCCTTAAAAATTCAATGGGCACTTTTTTAAATATGGAGCCAATACGGATTTCATTCTTTGCTTTTAGTTTACCGCCTTGAACTCTAGAGACAAATGAGTGAAGTCCTAAGGCGTGATGCAGTACATCCAGTTTATCGTCATAAATAACTTTACTGAGTGGATTGGATTTTCGTAGAAACTGAGACTTCAAATCCATCACATAGGAATAAAGGGCCTTATTACTGTTTATATCATGTGCGATAGGATATTTATTGAGAATAAAGGTACTTAGTTTCTTGTTTTCTATAAGGGTAATAATCTGATTTTGAACGGCATCAGGGTAGCCCGTTAAATATTTTAGTTGGCTCATAGCTTTAATACCTGACGACTATTATGTGTTGTTGCTAAGGCCAATTCTTGATAACTCTCATCACGAATATCTGCTAGGCACGTTAATATTTTAGGGATATTTTCAGGACTGTTTCTTTGACCCTGCATCTCTGACAAGGGCATGTCGGGCGCATCGGTTTCTAACACAATACTGGATAGAGGGAGTGTGCTAAATAATGATCTTAACCGTGTCGCTCGATGATGCGTAATGGCACCCCCAACACCTAGTGCAAACCCTAATTGTTGATAGTGTTCCGCTTGTTGAAGGCTACCGTTAAAGGCATGGACAATACCTCCTAGTACGGGATACTGTTTTAGCAAATGAATGGTGTGATCGTGTGCCTTTCTGACATGGAGCAATACCGGTAGTTCGGCCGTTTGAGCCATTTTTAATTGCTCGGTGAAAAGCTCAATTTGATCTTCTTTATTATGGTCAGGAATGTAAAAATCCAAGCCGATTTCACCAATAGCAATAATGTGATTATCCGCAATATAGTCAGCCAACTGGTGAAGGTGTTCAAGTCGGTGTTGATGCATACACATAGGGTGCAAGCCTAATGCTGGGTGGAGCATAGTTGATGATTGGCAAATCGTTAATAATTGTTGCCAACTATTAGCGGTGACTCCGGGAATAACAATGTCTTTAACACCTAATTTTTGGCAGTGTAAAAGTATATCGTCACGATCGCGATTAAATTCATCGAAATCAAGGTGGCAATGGCTATCAATTAAGTGCATCATTAAACTCTAATGTTGATAGTGATTGGATGTAGTGATGAAAGGTGAACAAGCTAGGGCGGGTTTTGCTCATGAAATGGTGATGATGAATTTGGCTATTTTTCATTTATTATTGCCTGTCGCAGCATTAAGTAGTGGGTATATTAGTACCTTTCTCAGCTTAGCATTAATTGGTTCAGCCGTAATGATATTCTTAGTTGCTCGCAAAGCTCGCCAAACAAGTGATGTTGAGTTAGTGAATGCACATAGACAATTAGCATGGCGGCGGTGTCGTTTATTACTGATTGCTTACGCTATCTCTACGATCATTATGCTTTTGGGCTGGCTGTTAGCATCCATTCAAGTTGATCAAAATAGGGTTAATATCATGCTGGTGGTGTTTAGTCGTATTGCTGCTGTCCCCATTGTGTTGGCTGTTTTGATTTTATTGGTAATGGAAACAACTGCCTTATCACAAGCAAGGCAAGGAATTATTTCTAATTGAGTTCTGAAGTCACTGTATGGCTGAGAGGTATATTCGTTGCCATACCTTGTGCTGGGTATGTGAATAAATATCATACTTAAAGTCTTATTGAACATCACTCATACCTTCGCCACGAGGATCGCTTGCAGCGGTAAGCTGATGTTCAATTTTAGTTATGACCTGCATATTGCCATATTGGCGGTTAAGTAAGTGAATCTTGTGACCATAGTGTTCTAATTGTTCAATCTCTTGAGTACTAAAACCAGTAGATTCAAGTTGAATTTTATTCGGTAAGTATTGGTGGTGAAAACGAGGTTGTGAAACGATGGTTTTAGCATCTTTACCATCAATAAAATCTAAAATCCCGAGAAGTACCATCGTAATAATCCGGCTCCCCCCCGGTGTGCCAATGATCATTAAACGGTTGTCATTTTCAATAAAAGTAGGTGTCATGCTGGATAAAGGCCGTTTGTTTGGCTCTATAGCATTGGCATGGTTACCTGTTAGTCCATAGGCATTCGCAGAGCCAATAAATGCGGAGAAATCATCCATTTCATCGTTAAGTAATACGCCTGTACCTTTAGCGACAAACCCTGAGCCGAAGGGGTAGTTAATACTTAAGGTTGCCGAAACACGGTTGCCGTCTTTATCGATGATTGAAAAGTGAGTGGTATCTTCTCCTTTCAAGGTGTCAATTTCTGTTAGGTGCTTGTTAGGCGATGCAGAGTGAATATCAATACTACTGGCTAGGCTTTTAGCATAGGGTTTAGAGGTAAGTTGACCAGTTGGAACGGTCACAAAATCAGTATCACCCATATAACGACTGCGATCAAAATAGGCGCGACGCATGGCTTCTACAATGAGGTGTCTACGCTGAGTTGAGTTTGCTGAATCAAGTGGTAAATGCTCAAGCTGGTTTAGTATTGAGGTTAATACAATACCGCCAGATGATGGCAAGGCGGCGGAAGTGATTTTATAACCCCGATAAGAACTGATGATAGGGGAACGTTCTTTAAGCTGATAATTCTTTAAGTCATCAAGCGTCCAAATACCGCCATGTTTTTGAACATCGAGTACTAACTTTTCTGCAACCTTACCTTGATAGAACCCTGCACGACCCTGTTTGGCGAGTTGTTCTAGTGTGTGGGCTAAATCATGTTGAATGATGAGCGAGTCGAGTTTAGGTACGTGACCATTTTTGAGAAATATTGCTTTGGCTTCTGCTGATGTATTTAATGTATTAAGCCGAAACCCTGCTAATTTTTGATAATGCTGAGACACTTTAAAACCGTGTTTCGCATAACGGATAGCAGGAGCAAGTGTTTGTTGTAATGTTAAACGGCCATAGTTCTGGCTAAGGTGATCGAGTGCGGCAGGTACACCGGGTATGGCGGCTGACAAAGGTCCATTCAACGATAACGATGAGTTTACTTTTCCATCTTGATTAAGATACATATCCTTATGGGCGGCACTGGGAGCCATTTCCCGCCCATCGATCATGGTCTTAAAACCATCGCTGGCTCGATGTAATAACCAAAAACCGCCACCACCGAGGCCTGACCCAGCGGGTTCAACAACGGCTAATGCGGCACTGACTGCAACGGCCGCATCGAAGGCATTGCCACCTTGTTCTAATATCTCAAAGCCCGCTTGTGTTGCTAAAGGGTGGGCGCTCGCAATTGCCGAATGCTTAACTTCGCTCGCTACCGTGTTATAGCTAAACAATAAGCAGAAGAGAGATAAAGCTACTTTCACGTTAGCGGTGTTGTTTTTGCAAAGAGGCTTGGCGCTGGTTTTCTTTTAATTGTTGTTTTTCTGCTCGATGGGTAGCAATCGTTTTAGCCGAGTCTGAACCAATATGTGCCTCACCACGTGCTTCTGATAATTTCATTTGTTTTTCACGTTCAGTAAACCGTGCTTTTTGTTCCTCCGTTGTTTTATCAAAACAATGAGGGCAACTGACACCATGAATATAATGTTCACTTTGTTTATCTTCTTCAGTAATAGGAAGGCGGCAGGCATTACACTGATCATAAATACCTTTTTCTAACTGATGATTAACGGTAATACGCTCATCAAATACATAACACTCACCTTCCCATAAGGTCTCTTCTTCTGGCACATCTTCAAGGTATTTCAAAATACCGCCTTCAAGATGGTAAACCTCTTCAAAACCTTGCTCTTTCATATACGCTGTTGATTTTTCACAACGTATGCCACCAGTACAATACATCGCTACTTTTTTATGTTTGGCGGGATCGAAGTGTTCCTTCACATAATCAGGAAATTCACGAAAACTGTCTGTTAGTGGATTAATGGCATCTTTAAAAGTACCAACTTGAACTTCATAATCATTACGGGTATCGACGAGTAATACCTCAGGATCACTAATCAATGCATTCCAATCTTTTGGTTTAACGTATGTACCCACCACATGTTTAGGATCGATACCTTCAACTCCCATGGTGACAATCTCTTTTTTCAATTTCACCCGTGTGCGTAAAAAAGGCATATTTTCGGTAAAGGATTCTTTATAACTGATCTCAGCAAGACGTTCATCATTACGAAGGTATTCTAACAAGGCATTAATTTCGTCACGAGAGCCTGCGACTGTGCCATTAATTCCTTCTTTGGCAAGTAATAATGTGCCTCGAATATTATGTGATTGCATGAAATCAAGTAAGGGTGGCTTTAGCTCGACATAATTATCTAGTGTGACAAATTTATACATAGCACAGACAACGATTTGGGACATGGTTTTTCCAGAGATGATAGTAAGTTAGCTATATTTTACGTTGAATTTAGTATCTTGTCCTGTAACAAGTTCGATTGTTACCTGTCCGAAAATATTATAGTTGTTAACGTGATCTTGTCGAAAGGTATATGGAAAGTTAGAACGGCTCACTGATTGCCAATCTATAGAGTAAGGATCGTGCTCCACTTTTTGACCATTATGTTTACTAAAGACGCGAATATCATGAAGATAAAAATAGTTTAAATTCTCCTGCTGTTTTGGTAATAAATCTAACCTTGCTAGCTTTTTGGTCACATTCCAATAAGGGTTAAAAACAAGGTGGTTTACTTGAGAAAAAAAGCTAGGAGTAGGGCGACTCTTTCGACCGACAATAACTTTCATCTTAAGTGCTTTATTACCATCATTTATAGCGTGTAATTGGTAATTTGCTGCATTGATAAGGAGATAGCGTTGGCCCAATTCTCGAGGCATCCAACGATGGCGCTCTAATGTTACTTTTATTTGCTGTAATCGTTCTATTGCTGAAACATTCATCGCTCTGCGTGTTTCAGAACCAATAATGCCATCGACTTTTAAGCCATATTTTCTTTGAAAATCTCGTACGGCTTGTTCTAAAAAAGGATCATAATGATGAGCTCGTTTTTTTGAACTGAGCACGAGATCCTTATTTTCAAAATGTAATCTATCTCTAATTAAAGGAATGTTTTTCTGCCGATCACCAGGGTGAATTAAGGGCATTGATGGTATAGCTAACCAGCCACCTCGACTCACGTAGCTTTGGTAACGAGATAATGCTACCAACAGTTGATAATATTCAGCAGTATTGGGGGAAAGTGAATTTAGTTGCGTTTTAAGGTGGGGTTTTAATAACGCATCGTGTAAAAACGCAACAGCATTAAACTTAGCCTGAGGAATAAACCAGTTAGGATCCGCACTATTTGCTTGCAAGCGACCAACAGCAATATCGTGAATTAATGTTAATAAACCATCTGTTAATAAAATATCAAATTGTTGAGCAGAAAGATTATCGTGTAAGGGATTAAGTTGGGTGAGGGCTGATAGGTGATAATGTTCTGGATTTAAACCATGTTTAGATGAGCCGGAAATAAAGTCAAGCGCATCATGGGCCTGGCTACTGAGTTGCTGATTATTCAGCCAAATAAATGTCGATTGACTATACATCGTGCTTAGTGATGCTGTATCAAGCGTTATTGCATTATCAATTTGAGCTTGTTCGAGCCACTGTACTGTCATTGCCCGCGTTATGGAGCAAAAACTGCTAAGCAACAGCATGCTTATCCAAGCAAGTTTTCTAACGGTATCCACAATAGTGATGCTCTTTTAGATTCCTTTTGAGCATCATCACACTTTGGGCAATAGTGGGTCAAGCAGTGTGCGATCTAGATTTAATTAATAACCATAAAAAGAAGGGGCCATCCTTTATTCCCGAATATGCGGTAGTCTGACACCCTGTTAAAGGTAAATTAAGTTTATGCCTATCGTGTTATTTAAGCTGTAGAGCATGTTTCATTACATGGTAAATGTAATTTTGTTCATAAACGCCCGTGAATAAATGTGCCCAAGGGCCCGCTGCGAAAATAGCCACATCTTCCCCACTATGTGTTTCCGAACTGAGTGGTATCAAGCTTTCATGTACATGATCTCGGTGTTCAGTATCAACCATCGTTAAGTCTGAACGATGGGGAGCAACTTTACAGCTAGGTGAAAAGCATTTTGTTGTATGCTCAGGCAAGCGTTTACCACCATTAGCATAACTTAATGTGGTATAAGGCAAACCATCTTTAGCCAAAGCATATTCCGACACTGCATTATCTTGCACAGGGTGATTTGATTTTACTTTACCTAAAATAGGGTTACCTCGTTTTGGGTAACCTGCCATCGTAAAGACGTGGCTATGATCAGCGGTAACAATCAGCAGTGTATCGTCTAAATTGACCATTTCAAGTATCCGCTTGACCGTATTATCTAAAGCAATTGTGTCATTTAAAGCCAGATGCGGATTCGCAGCATGATGACCATGATCAATCCGGCCTGCTTCAACCATCAGAAAAAAACCTGTATTACTTTTTTGCAATATCTGGATTGCTTTATCCGTCATTTCAGCTAAGGTTGGTTCACCTGCGCCATCAAGCGGGCGATCAACATGATACCGCATATGACTGGGCTCAAATAAGCCTAGTAATTTGTCAGTAGTCACCGGATTAATTTGTTCAAACTGCTTGGCATTCCAAACATATTGACCACTGGCATATTTATGTTGCCATTCATTGATAAGGTTTCTGCCATCTTCACGAATACCGGTAGCTAATTGAGGATATTCAGGATCATTTTCCTCTAAAGGCAAAAAATTGCGCCGCCCACCACCTAACACAACTTCAATACCATCACCGTGATTGAAATTAACCATTTGACTGGCAATATCTTCACAGCCCTGTTTTTGTTCGACCGAGGGGATTTTACTATCGGCTTCCCAGTCACGTTCTGGAGCATGAGCATAAGTTGCCGCTGGCGTGGCATGTGTGATGCGGGCAGTACTCACAATACCTGTCGCATAGCCAAGATCTTCCATTTGTTCTAGCAAGGTTTCAGTGCCATTCTCTTTACTACTTAAACAGTTCGAGCGAATAGCATGTTGATTAACCGAAATAACACCTGCACGCGTTTTGATGCCCGTCATCATCGCTGTCATCGTGCCTGCCGAATCAGGAACTTGTTGATCAACATTGTATGTTTTAGCTAGTGCAACATAAGGCAATTGTTCAAACGTCAGTTTATTTTCTTCCCCCATCTGCCCCATCTTTTGCCCTTGAAAGATTCGAGTGGCAGTGATGGTAGAAATACTCATGCCGTCACCTACCAGCAAGATCACATTTTTAGCTTGATTAGTGTTGACCGTGTTAGCTAGCGCTTGTTGCAGTGCTTGTTGGCCATCTTGATACCATTGTTTAGGTGATTCAGCTTGTACTACGGCACATGAAAACAAGCTTAGTGCTAATAAAAAACTTCGTAGCTTATTCATTTTCATAACGTAATAACCTGATTAGATACCTGTGTTTAACAAGAAGTAGTATATTAAAAATATATATAATTTTTGTTACAGTCTATTGGTATAACATGCATGGGTCAGGGAGAACGCATACTAACCTCTCAGCCCAAACACAAGCTGACTTCTCATTGTATCACTTCATCCAGCTTGTTTTAACTTACCCCGCGTACTGTTTTTTGAGGATGCAATCGTGCTAAATTGAGTGCAAAACGCCTAATTACAGCCACGTTCTCCGCACCATCACCTTATTGCATTCAAGCAGTGTGCGATCTAGATTTAATTAATAACCATAAAAAGAAGGGGCCACCCAGTAAGGTGGTGATAACGCCAACAGGAATTTCAGCGGGTGCAATGATAAGCCGTGATATGGTGTCACAGACAATTAAAAAAGACCCACCAAAAAGTAGGCTGGCAGGCGTTAGCCAGCGGTGATCACTGCCAATTAATAGACGGCAAATATGAGGAACCATCATGCCGACAAAGCCAATAGGACCACATAAAGCGACGATAGCACCGACACACAATGAGGTGACAAAAAAGAGTGTATAGCGAATATATTGAACCGATACACCGCGGCTGAGGGCGATATCATCACCTGCCATTAAAAGGTTGAGCTCACGTCGTAACCATAATATAACCGCAGTACAAAGCGCCACAAAAGGCAGTAATTGTAAAATATCACGATAACCGACTGTCGTTAAACTACCCATTAACCAACGTAGAATTTGGAATGAATCTGTTAGATCGCTAAGGTATTGGGTGAATAGAATAAGACTGGAAAAGAAGAAGCTAATCGCAACACCGGTTAACAGCAATGTCTCAGGAGAGAAACCACTTTGATAGCGACTAATGCTGTAGACAAAACTAATGGCGATTAAGGAACCTAAAAATGCAGCAAAGGTGCCACCATCAAAACCGAACAGGGTAAAACTAAAACCAAGGTAAACATAAATGGCGGCACCTAGTGAGCCACCGCTAGCAACTCCGAGAGTGAAAGGGGTTGCAAGTGGGTTATGGAACATTGCTTGAAACACCATGCCACATAAGGCTAAACCTGCGCCTGCGATAAAAGCGAACAAGACTCTAGGGATGCGTAATTGAGTCAAAATATGATGCTGAATATCAGCATTACCAATTGATAAGCCAAGATAAGGGCTCGCCACTAAGATAAGTAGTGTTGCTAGGGCAATGAGGATTAATGTATTTCTTGCTGTCATTGTGTCATCTCACTGGGCAAAGCAACTAAGGCCCCAGTCTGCGGGTGGGTGGCAAAGACAAATTGTTGGTCATAAAGTGCGTGTAAATGAGACGCTTGTAATAATTCTGATGACGGACCATGCCAAAGTACTTTTCCGTGTTTAAGTGCCAAAATATGATGACTGTGTTGTGCGGCATGATTCAAATCATGACTTACTTCAATAATACTAATGCCATGGTGTTGATTGAGGTTTTGAATAAGTTGATGCACTTCAACTTGATGATGAGGATCGAGAAAACTCGTTGGTTCATCTAAAAGTAATAAGGGCGATTGTTGACATACTGCTGCGGCAATCATAACGCGTTGTGCCTCACCACCACTTAATGTCGTCATCTGGCGATAAAGAAAGTCTTCCGTATTGGTAATGTTTATCGCGTGCTCTAGTGCATTTTGATCTTCTTTTGACCAGTCAGAAAAAGCAAAATGGTGGGCATAGCGAGCCATCTTGATGAAGTCGATAACACTAAAGTTAAGTTGATGACCATGTGCTTGAGGCACATAACTTATCTGACGAGCCAGTTCTTTTTGAGACAAGGATGCTAAGGGCTGTTGATTTAGCTTTATCTCACCAGCGCTTGAACTCACAATACCCATTAATACTTTTAACAGTGTACTTTTACCCGCACCATTAGGGCCTAAAACACAGAGGTAATCCCCCTGTTGAAATTGAACACTAATTGAAGATAAAAGAGATTTGTTCCCTATCTCAACAGAGAGTTCTTGGACATCTAATAATAGTGTCATGGTGAGGGTTCATCCCACTCTAACTCAGGGTGAATTAACCGAGCCATTTTGTTTAAAAGTTTGAAAATTCTTGGCCCCGGAATCGTGGCATAGTTTTCTTCAATAATATGAAAGCGATTATCTTTGATAGCGTTCACATGGACGAGAGATTGCCATTGTCGTTTTACCTGAGAAAGATCGGCACCGTGATCAGATGCTTCAGGGAAAATATCAAGAATCACATCAGGGTTAAGCTGCATAATGCCTTCGATAGATAATGAGGGTACTTTTAAATGTTTACCTTGATAGGCATTCTGCCCACCGGCAAGAAGAATAAGATCATTATAAAAATCATGTTGGCCTGCGATATAGATATTTTTCACATGCTCACTCCCCATACTGTGTCCCATTGTCACCATTACTTTAGGGCGAGTGAGGGCACCTACTTTATCTGTAACATAGCTTATTTGTTGATTAATATGGGCTAATAAGGTGTGCGCTTGCTGTTGGTGCTGAGTGACATCACCAATGATTTTAATACTGTCTTTTATGTCGGATAAGCTGGTGGTATGAACCGTTAGCGTGGGAATGTTAAGTTGCTGAAGTTGATCGACGGTGTACTGTCGCGTTGCACCTAAAATAACTAAGTCAGGTTGTAGGGCGACAATCGCTTCAATGTTCGGATCAATGAATCCACCGACTTTAGGCAAACTAGTTACCTTGGCAGGGTAGTCACAATAACGAGTAACAGCGACAACCTCGTTATCAAGCCCTAAAGCAAAGGCAATTTCAGTGATGCTAGGTGAAAGTGTAATAATACGTTGTGGTGTTACAGATGGTGTTTTTTCAGTCATCGGTGCTTTATTTAGACCAAAGAGTGCCACTAAAAAAATAAGCAAAAATAAGATGAGTGGCCAAAACTGACGCATTTAGTTTGAACCTTAAAGAAAAACAAACATTATATACCCATGTCACTTCAAGCTTCATGGCTCAAGTGAGGTTTATACCCAAGTTGTTTGAGTTTTGTGCAGATTAATTTTGATTTGAGGGTGTCACCCTCATCCCAACCTTCTCCCTTCAAGGGAGAAGGGGCTAAAGCTCCCTCTCCTGTTGGAGAGGGCTGGGGTGAGGAGATAAAATTAAAGATTAATAGGAAAAATTCTGCATCTTGAATGATCACCAGTATATAAAGATGCTTATGCGGTTTGATAAGGGAGCCATTATCAGTAATTAATACCTTGCCTAAAACATGTTTAAATCCCACTGAAGCACGCAGATTGAAGTGTCATGGGTATAATGAACAATTACACTTCAATCAGGAGAAAAAAGTGAAACATTTACAACATATTTTTGATTCAGCAGATAAATTGTACTCAATGGATGATATTGATAAGGCCTTGACTCAGGTAGCCGAATCATTGAGCCAAACTTTTTCTCAGTCAAACCCACTTTTATTATGTGTCATGAATGGCTCGGTATTAACAACGGGACACTTATTGCCCAAGTTAAATTTCCCTCTAGAATTAGATTATATTCATGTCAGTCGTTATGGTGACAAAACCGTGGGAGGGGAGCTAAATTGGTTTCATAAACCCGCCACTGAATTAAAAGGTCGTACCGTTATTCTTGTTGAAGATATTTTTGATGAAGGCGTTACTGTTCAAGCACTACGAGGCCATTGTGAACAAGCTGGTGCCAAATCAGTCAGTTGTGTAACGCTGATTGATAAATTGCATAACAATAAAGTGGGTGTGTTGCCAGAATATGTAGGTTTAACCGTTCCTGACCGCTATGTGTTTGGTTTTGGTATGGACTATCAAGGGTATTGGCGTAACGCGCCCGGCATTTATGCTGTGAGAGAGGAAGACGAAGCATGACCATAGCGATTATTGGCGGAACGGGCTTAAGTTCATTAGCTGGGCTAGATATTATGGAACAACGCAATGTCGATACGCCCTTTGGCAAGCCTTCCTGTGTGTTATCAATAGGAGAGCTACAAGGTCAATCCGTTGTATTTCTACCTCGGCATGGTAATGGGCATACCGTACCACCGCACAAGGTGAACTACCGAGCAAATATCTGGGCATTACATGCGATGGGTGTTGATAAGATTATTGCTGTCGCTGCCGTTGGCGGGATCCGTGATGATATGTCACCGAGTGTATTAGCAGTACCTGATCAGATTATTGACTATACCTATGGGCGTGAGCAGAGCTTCTTTAGTGATGATTTCACAGCAGATAAACATATCGACTTTAGTTACCCTTATGATGAAACACTCAGACAAGCGATCTTACAGGCAGGTAAAGATACATCAGTAAATATGGTTGATGGTGGGTGTTACGGGGCAACACAAGGCCCACGATTAGAAACTGCGGCAGAAATTAAACGTATGGCACAAGATGGTTGTGCAATGGTCGGCATGACAGGAATGCCAGAAGCGTATTTAGCGCGAGAGTTAAATATCGCCTATGCAACATGTGCATTAATGGTGAATTGGGCGGCTGGGCTGACGAGTGGCACCATCACAATGGCACAAATTGAACATACCCTAGCAGAGGGAATGGAACAGGTTAAACAGGTTTTAGCTGAACTTATTCAGACGCAGTAGGGGCCGCTTCAGTCGGCAATGAAAAAGATTCTAAAGACTCTTCGAGTTGAATGATTTCTGGCGTATCAATAGGTGTTAACTGTAACAGAGCGCCTAGTTTCGGATGATCAAAGAAGTGCAGCTTCTTGCTTCGAATCCGGCGAGACTCTTTTAAATTTGGGTTGCGAGATAGAACAACAATATCGCTATCTAAATACAGAATAGGAGATAGCTCAATAATATCTTCATCTAATTGTGCGCTAGGAGATAGAACGACAATATCCTCCTCAATTGAATCACCTGACAACGCTGTGACAGGGGGAAGGTTTTCTACTAACCATAGGTCGAGTGCGGCATGCAAATAAGTAGACTTATAAAGTCGAATTGAACCGGAAACTTTTCCCTCTTCAGAACTGATTTCTACAGCCTCTGCATGACGTTTCTTCATAATAGGCTGTTGCCAAGCTTGATGATACTGTACTTGATAAGATGAAGAACGTTCTAAGCGAGCCGCGGCCTTAATGAGTGTTTCAACCTCAGCGGGTTGCATACTTTGTGACACTGTTTGAGGTGTTAACTCCAAAGGGGCGGTCTCTGCCATTTCAGGCCACTGTTCATCCGTGATCGTATCGAGTTGCTCAAATACGATAAGCTCCACGTGATACCACTGCTCAGCATAACTACTGATACTGAAAGTTAATAGTGAAACGACAAGAGTAAACTGTGTAAAAGAATGTGATTTCATGAAGGTGATTTATAAATTAAGTTGGCACCTATTGTCTAACGTCACTAGAAAAATGTCCAAGTTTTATCTTCTATATAGGTGTCAGTTAACTTTATGCCTAATAATTATGGCTATGACTTATCATGTAGATTTTCTTAAAGTGAAGAATTGTTAGACTTCTAATTTGAACCCATTTACCTGAGTGAAAGTGGCGATGTGTTTGTCCAGAACAAAAATAATATAGGCTATGCGGATGTAAAAGTAACGGAGATTTATATACATGTATTACAGGAAAACGGGACTGTGGTTGTGAGCTTATTAGAAAAGGTTCAAACACAATTAAAATAAGGTTAGGACTTTTAGCCCTGTGGCATTATCATTCTTACTTTTCATTATATTGAACTAGATACCGAGGAATAAGATGAAAGCTGAACAAAAAGTGATGCCTGATGCACAGAGTTTGATCGAGGCAGCAACAGAGCAATTCGTAGCATCTGCACGTAATGCAATTGCAAAGCGTGGCGTGTTTCATGTCGCATTGGCTGGCGGTTCAACACCTAAAGGTTTGTATCAGAAATTAGCAACATCACCTTATGTTGAGCAGATTGACTGGTCTCGTGTGCATTTGTTTTTTGGTGATGAGCGCTGTGTGTTGCCGACGCATGATGATAGCAACTTCAAAATGGCACGTGAGGCGATGATTGATCATGTTCCTATCCCTCAAGAGAATGTTCATCGCATGCCAACAGAAGAGGGTGTTGCTCCTGAAGTGGCGATTCGATATGGCCGAACGTTAGCTGATACCTTGGATGGTGCGCCATTAGATTTAGTGTTGTTGGGCTTAGGCCCAGATGGTCATATTGCCTCATTATTTCCTGACACTGAGGCCTTAGATGTGACCGATAGAATGGTAACAAGCCTTTATGTTGAGAAGTTTGAATCGTGGCGTGCAACCATGACTTACCCTACGATTAATGCAGCGCGTCAAGTGATTGTATTTATTGGTGGTGAGGCTAAAGCGGCAATTGTAAAAGATATTACAACGGATGCTGTTGAAGGTTTGCCTGTGCAGCGTTTAGCACCTCAAGGTGAATATTATTGGTATATGGATAAAGCGGCTGCTGGTCAATAAGAATGAATTGCATTCTGGCGGCTGATATCGGTGGAACAAAGACCTTGTTTCAGTTAAGTACTGAACAAGGTGATGTTGTTCTTGAAACAGAATATGTCAGTCAGCAGTATGCTAGTTTTGATTTGGTCTTGGCGGATTTCTTAGCTCAAGACCAAGTTAAAGAATACCGTGTTAGCAGTGCCTGTTTTGCCGTGGCTGGGCCAGTGTCAGGCCGCGATGCTAATGTTACAAATCTGCCATGGGCTTTAAATGCAGATGCGTTAGAAAGTCAGTTTTCTCTTCAAAGAGTACAGCTATGCAATGACTTTGAAGCGGTTGCCCATGGCATTTCATGTTTGAGTGATGATGATGTGTTCACCTTGCAAGAAGGTAAAGAAGACATGCATGCACCGAGAGCGATTATTGGTGCTGGGACAGGGTTGGGGCAAGCACTATTATTTCCTAATGGTGATGCGTGGACAGTGGTTGCAACAGAAGGTGGACATACTGATTTTGCACCAACAGATAGAGTGCAAACAGTATTGTTAGAGCGCCTTATCGAACGTTTTGGTCATGTCTCTTATGAGCGTGTTGTCTCAGGTGCGGGATTAGTCACTATTTATGAATTCTTACGAGCCTATCAGCAATATGATGAGGATGAAGCGCTTCGTCAAGCAATGATAAATGCGGATGCTGCTTCTGCAATTAGCCTATTTTCCAGTGAACATAATGAGCCTTTAGCAGTGCAAGCCTTGGATTTATTTATTCAAATTTATGGTGCACAGGCAGGGAATTTAGCATTAACGGTTTCGCCACGAGGTGGGCTTTACCTTGCTGGTGGTATTGCTGCTAAAAATTTAGAACGTTTTAAGCAGGGTGGGTTTATGAAAGCCTTTCAAGATAAGGGGCGAATGAAGCCTTTGATGGAAGATATTCCTGTTCGAATTGTATTACAGCCTAAAGTAGGCTTACTAGGTGCGCGGTTATTAGCACGTAGATTCACTGTATAATCATACAAATGAATATTGAAAATACTAAAAACATTGCTGTTGATGTTGAAGCAACATACCTGGCACATGAATCTGACCCAGAAAAAGGGCGTTATCTTTTTTCTTATACCATTACGATAAAAAATATTGGTACAGGATCTGCTCGATTATTATCACGTTATTGGAAGATTACACGATCTGATGGTCATGAGCAGGAAGTAGAAGGTGACGGTGTGATTGGTCTGCACCCCTATTTAGGACCTGAACAAGAGTTTACCTATACCAGTGCAGCAATGTTGGATACGCCTGTGGGTATGATGGAAGGCCATTATATGATGGTTGATGATGAGGGTGAACGCTTTGAAGTGGACATTCCTGCATTTAGTTTAGCTGTTCCTCAAACGTTGCATTAGAATAATGACTCAGAGAATAGAACAAAAAGTATGGTTTTATTTTCTGTTAATTAGCCTGATAGTGTCGGGCATTTCACCGGTAACAGATCGCCTGACATGGTTGTTGGAAACTGTTCCAGTCATGATTGCTTTACCAGTCTTATGGTATTTCTCTTCGCGATTTCCATTAACCTTAATGAGCTACCGATTATTAGCACTCTTTGGTGTTATTCTGATCGTGGGAGGCTATTATAGTTATGCTGAAAATCCACTCTTTAATTGGATTCAAACCGAGTTTGATTTAGCGCGTAATCATTACGATCGATTGGGGCATTTTTTACAAGGTGTCATACCTGCAATAGTAGGACGAGAGTTGCTATTACGAACCTCACCATTGCAACGTGGAAAGTGGTTGTTCGCTATTGTATGTGCAATTAGCCTATCTATTAGTGCTTTTTATGAGCTAATAGAGTGGTGGGTTGCCGTGCTTAATGAGCAAGCTGCTGAGGCATTTCTGGGCACACAAGGCGACAACTGGGATAGTCAGTGGGATATGTTTTTAGCTTTGATAGGCAGTATATTAGCGCAGTTATTTTTGCGAAAACAGCATGATATTCAGCTTAAGGCCTTTGAGCGTTAGAAAAAACACATTCACCGATTGAGTTCGGAGCACACACTTGGCCATCAATCCAAATCGCATGATCAAAACGTACATTGTTGAGATTGCTTCCTCCTAAGTTTGCATTGCTCAGGTTGGCATACGAAAGATCTGCATTACTTAAATCAGCATAGCTCAAATCCGTATCTTTCAGGTTGGCACCGAGTAAGTTGACATCAACCAGTTGGCTGTAACTGAGATTGGCAAAGCGTAAATCAGCATAGGCAAGGTCGGTACCTGATAAGTTGGCATTCATTAAGTTAGCTCCGACTAATTGACTATTACGTAGCTGTGCGCCGTTGAGTACTACATTCTCTAAATCTACTTGTGGTTTTAGACAGTTACTCCAATTGACACCTGATGAAGGTGGCAACTCACAGTTTGATTGTGATGTTGGGAAAGGTTTTGCATAGGAAAGGGCCAAGATAAATAAGATTGCGAGGAGGGAAAATATAGCAACTAAAGGCCAGAAAGTATGTTCCTCTTGATGCCTAAACTTATGCATGAGTAAAGTACGAAATTGACGACGTTCAATATCATGTTCATCTTCATTTCTCCTGCGTTCACCGGTGCGGTTGTGAGGTGTTACGTGCGTGTCAGAAAGAGACTGTCTGCGATCAAAACCATCACGCTCATCAAGGTTTAGTTTAGTTTAGTTTGCACTGCTACTTCTGAATTGTAGTCAGTGTAAAGCTGATCTTGGCTATTAATTAGGTACCAGTGCCGCTGATCAACGCTTACTTTATCTTTTTGAGGATCAAGTCTACCAAGCAAGGCGTTATTTCTGATTACGGAGTCCGTAAAAGGGCCTCTAACAGTACCGTTAGAACGAGTAAACCATAATGTTGGCTGTTTATTCATAGGTAATATACCCAAACAACTCGAAGACGCATAGGTATATACTAGCACTGTGTTAAACAAATGTGGGCTGATGCTATAGTGCTTGTTCAGCAATCGATACAAACTCAAGTTGGAACAATTCAAGATCTACCAAAGAATCTACTTGCTAACGTAGTGATCGGTCAGCGGCTAGAGGCCGTGGTGATGACTTCTTCTTTGAGCGCTGAATTAGCCTCTATTAAGGTAGCTGATAGCCTATTAGAAATGCGTAGCCCTGTAGCATTGCAAGCCGGACAAAAAGTACAGCTTGAGGTGGTATTAAAAAACGGTGAAGCTACCTTAACGCTTTTACCCCCGGTTAATAAAACTGAGCCAGTAGCGTTAAAGCTTGGTCAACAGCTAGCTGTAGAAGTGATTAAGGTGCTTGCTGAGAATAGAGTACTTGTTCAAGTACAAACACTAGCAAGTAATGAAATTAATAAGTCAGCTACTCATGCTAATGTAAGCAATAAACCGGCAACTGCCCCTATTATTCCACCGCAAACATTTGATATTGATGTTTCGAAGTTGAGTCAGGGTTATACAGTAGGTGAAAAATTGGTGCTGGATGTGGTGAGTTTAAAACCACTTAATGTTCAACTACGACCTGAACCTGCAATGCCACGAGAACAAATTATTCTGGAGCGAATACGTCAGTTATTACCACAACAATTGACGAGCCCTAGCTTAGATAAAGTGGTGGCCTCTTTTCAAAACCAAAAGTTACCAGATGTTATACAAAAATCTGTTCAGCAACTTATTCAGAATTCTGTTGATAAATCTGACTTAACAAAGGGAAGCGGACAGGTATTTAAGCAAGCTGTCGCGTCATCAGGCATTGTAATGGAGCGGCAACTATTAGCTCAGCCTAACCAGAAGACACAGGATTTTAAAGCCAATTTATTAAATGTATTAAAAGCGGTTGAAACTGTTATTTCTGATAATAAAGGAAAAATCAGTAATCAGGCGATTAATAAATTGCCTGCACAAGTGCAAGAAGCTTTGGCTACTCATGGTAAAACACCCACTCAGTTGCTCAATGTTTTATTGTCAGGAAAAAGCGTACCGAGCTCATTATCAAGCCTTACTACTCAAACAACGCCCCCTTCTATTATTAGTCAGCAGCAAGCAACATCATTAGTGACCTTACTTACCAAACCTTTTATCCCTAGTCAGCAGAGTGTTAGTCAACAGGTTGTTAGTCGACATGTTCCAATGGATCTTATCGAGTTGATGCAGTTATTTAAAGAGGTGGAAGGGGTTCATAATAAACTTCAGTTAAATCAATTGAATATGCTGAAAGAAGCAGAACCAAGCTCGACGGTAGCAAGTTGGTTATTTGATATTCCAATTAAAGATAAACAGACGTTAGACTTATTGCAGGTGCAAATTGACCAGCACAAACAGACATCAGAAGACGATGATGACACTTGGAATGTAAAACTCCGCTTAGACACTCAGAATTTAGGTCCTGTGCAAGCAACGGTGACGCTTCAGAATGATGATGTAAAAGTGATTATCCGTGCTGAAAGGCAAGAAAGTGCAAATTTATTGGCAGACAATCTCGTTTTGTTGAATGAGGCCATGGCAAAGTTAGGCGTATCAATAAGCCATAGTAGCTGTTGCTGTGGTGCGGTGGATAAAGCGATTAATCTTGGCGTGGAGCCTAATAATGTAACTGACTCTTTATTGGATGTATCTGTATGAGTGAGAACGAAACGCTTCGTGCTATCGCCTTACAGTATGATGGTGAAAATGCACCTATTGTGACGGCATCTGGTGAAGGGGCGATTGCTGAAGAGATTATTCGTGTTGCACGAGAACATGGCGTGCCCTTACGTGAAGATGTCATGTTAGCCGCGTTATTAAGCGAGCTTGAACTCGGAGAAGACATTCCTCCATTACTCTACCGAGTCATTGCCGAAGTGATTGCATATACCTACATTATTTCAGGAAAAATGCCTGTTGCAAAAGATAATTCAGCAGCTTAATTCAAAAAAAATAAAAAATTTCAGCGTAGTCTCATATTTACCAATATTGGCATGACCCCCCTATAAACGGGGGAGGCGATGTGGATTCTTAGTCATGAGGATCTATTTTGCCACTGCTTTTTAATGAAAAGTTATAAAATTGATGCATTAACGTATAATTTGCATTACAATGAAGTCATTAACTCATGATTTTATTAGATAAATGGATATTGTCGAATAGTCTTCTACAGGGTTGTAGATTAGGTATTGCTGGCAATATTGGCCGAGAAAATTTTAGAGCATCGCTCAGGAGTATCCAGAAATCAGCAAGCTGATCCGATTATCGGTTCAGATGTCGATGTTCTGATCGACTCTAAAATTGTCATTGCCGGCGCCAAAGAATCTGACGTCGCATTTATGAAAACAATGCTCGAAATCAGTGGTTTTTCCAATATCATCACTACCTATAACGGTAATGGCGTTATGGATTGTCTTCGTCAAGGCATTCAAGATGATATTTGTAATATCGACTTGTTAGTTATAGATAGTAATCTTCCAGGCATGACCGTTTCTGAATTGCGAACTATGATGGATGAGTTTGATGAGTGGCGATTAATTCCTATTATTTCACTTACACAAGAATCTGAGTGGGATCATGCACAACTTCTCACTGATTTAGGCCATAGTGTAACGTCACTGTTTTATCATCCTCTTACGGCAGAGTCTTTCCCCCCATCTGTTATGACCGCGCTGGCTGTTAAGAAAGAGCGAGATGAAGTTGCTCAGCGACACATTGAATTAGTTGATGAGTTAGATAAGTTAAAAGTAATGGAAGCGCGATTGCAGTTTTCTGTCGGGCATGATGACTTAACAGGGTTATTAAACCGCCGTCGCTTAGAGCAAGTGCTTGATTTAACCCTTACACATATTAGAAACTTCAAGGCAACAAGCGCTTTATTATATTTGGATGTAGATAGATTTAAGGTGTTAAACGATGCCGAAGGGCATGAAGCAGGAGATAGTTTATTAGTACAAGTTGCTAATGAGTTACGAGGTCAATTTTCTGTTAGTGAAACATTGGTACGCATAGGCTCCGATGAATTTGCAATTCTTGTTGATAATGTCACTGATGAAAAAGCAATGGGGTTAGCCGAAGAGTTACGCTTACTTTTTGACGGCTATATTTTTGAGCATAGACATAGTCAATATCATTTATCTGTAAGTATTGGCATTAAGTTCATTGAGAGCGATGAAGTATTAACCGCTGGTGATGTGCTCGCCCAAGCTAACCAAGCATGTTATACAGCTAAAAAACGTGGTCGTAACCGAGTGCACCTATATTGCCCTCAAGATACGGAAATGCACACACTACGACACAATGTTGAGTGGGCACCACGTATTAGAGAGGCACTGCAACAAGAAAGGTTCTTATTAGAGTACCAACCTATTTATTCGATTGGCACGGGCCAAATTAGTCACTATGAGTGTTTAATTAGAATGAAAGGTGATGATCATGTTATTTACTATCCAAATGACTTTATTCCTGTTGCTGAAACGATGGGATTAATTCATCAGATTGATTTATGGGTTGTGCACCATGCGTTTAATTTAATACGAACACTACCCGAAGATATTTCACTCACAATCAACTTATCTGGAAATATTTTCTTGGATCAAAACCTGTTCCCTCTTATTAAGCAAAAATTAGCGGAAACGGGAGTAAATCCTAGTCGAGTCATTTTTGAAATTACCGAAACGGCAGCTATATCTAACTTTGAACAAACAAAAGAGATGGTGATACGGTTACGGTCATTGGGATGTTTGTTTGCCTTAGATGACTTTGGTGCAGGCTTTAATTCGTATAGCTACCTTAAGCAATTTCCTGTTGAAATTCTTAAAATTGATGGTAGTTTTATTACAAATTTAGATTCTGATCCTGTTGATCAATTATTAGTGAAATCTATGATTGATATTGCTCATGGCTTAGGAAAGAAAACCGTAGCAGAATTTGTTGAACACCAAAGTACGATGGATTTACTCAAAGAGCATGGCGTTGATTATATTCAAGGCTTCTTAGTGGGTAAGCCCAGAGGCACGCTAATCTCTTAGTGTAGCTCTTGTCTGAAGTCAGTATGGTCACTACCGTTACCATGTAAGCGGTTAATTAAGTGGGCTTCTTCATCACTTAAATTACAGCTATCAATTAACTGGCTCATACCCACACCTTTACGTGCTAGACGAATGGCATGATCATAATTATGTTGTTGTGAACTCATGCCTAGATCAAGCGTGTTTTGGTGTTCTTTTAGTTGATTTAATGTTTGCTCAAACTTCATTATTTTTTTATCTGAACCGATAGCACCTGCACATAAGACGGATAACTGATCCTGTAAACCGGCAATTTTTGCTGTTTGGTGTTGGAATCACCCATTTTACGCAGCCACGCGCCTAAGGTGCTGGCAGACGGAATGGTGGTTAGGCCCAATACTTCGGTGAGCGCAGCGTCTTCGTTAAGGTGCCTTACCTCATCTAAATGG
>JAQRMU010000079.1 GCA_028598975.1 Gammaproteobacteria bacterium
AAACCGAGCTATTTTATACGCATGTAATAAAGGCAGTTTGGATGGTTTCTTTTGAGGAAATAATGTTGTTTTTCTTTGTTGCAGTGCCTCAGCAATCCAACTATTTTCTAATACAATAGCAAAAGAAAAGTGCTTTATACTCTGAACCGTCTCGACGGCAAGCATTTCCAAGCCACCTTTTCCTGGTGACGTACACAGCATTGCCCAATTATCATTTTTTGCCATCTTATTTTCGGTTTCCTACAATACGTTTGATCCATGTTTTGAGTCTAAACTTGGTCATATTAGAGAAGGAAAAAATAGACTTTGCATCGACTAAATTATCGCCATTAATTCTGTAAATAACATGGTTTACACCAGAAAAATCCCAATTTATTCCATTACCAATTCTAAAGCTATAGCGGTAGTGCTTCATTGTTTCATCTAGAACGGCTTGGTTATACTTACCAAAGGGATAAACAAAGCTATCTATGTTTATATTTAACTTTTTTTGTAATACTTCTTTTGACTTTTTTAGTTCTTCAGTCACATTAACATTAGCATCAAGCAAATTCACATGAGAGTATGAATGGGACACAATTTGGACAAAGCCACTATTTTGCATCTCTTCTAATTCTTTATAGGTACAGAATGTTGCATTTTGGTAACTGTTAAATAGGTCATCATGTTTTACGTTTAGCCTTACATGATCTTCTTTGTCAGTATCGTCGAGTATATATTTAGGGACAACAGCTAAAAGGGCCTTTACTCCATATTTTTTTAGTAAAGGAAAGACATACTTATAGAAATCATAATACCCATCATCAAATACTAAGCATATGGCCTTTTCAGGGAGAGTTGTTGTGGGAAATGTACTGTTAAAGTTACTACTAATGTATTGAAGGTGTTTTTCAAATACATCTTCATTGTTACTGTATTTGTCGGAGTTTATATGGTGGTACATGATGCTAGTTAGCACGTTTTACTCCCTATATTTAAAAGTATTATGACAATAAGACTTGATGATAAGTTATGCACAAGTCTCACATTATTTTAGTAACGAATCATTCTCTGCATACGTCCACTTGCCACGAGGCTTATCAATGTATTGAAAGTGCTCATTGGTGAAGCTACCTTGAACACAGGTGTATCTGTATAAGTGTGTATTTACTTCTTTTCCTTCTAATGCCGTATTTAACACGTCAGGTCCGGTGAGATGGTAAACCCCTTTTTCGACTTTTCTTTGCTCAATATTGTCGACAATAATCTGTACTGCTTTATCAAGAATAAGGCTATTGGGCTCGGAGGCAATGAAATAGTTGTTGTAATGCCCTTCGCGGCGCAGCATATACAATTCTTTGTCATTATTATGAATGAGTTGAGATAAGGGCCAGACAAGGTGCGCATCAATATCCATATATACGCCACCACGAAGGTTTAATACTAATAATCGCCAAAGATCAGCTTGTGCGGCCCCATCGGTTAATTTCTGATAGGCAAGAAATGTTCGTTCTGGGGCATGTTCTCGGATAAACTCTAATCGTTCTTCTGTACTGACATGATGATATTCATAGCAGGGTGACATTAGCCGGTTGAATAAAAAATTTAGGTAGACAGGTAAACTGACCTGATCTGTAAAGTTTGTTTGCCAGATTATTCTGGGAATATGAGCTGACTTTCGAGGTGAAAATAGTGGTTTGGCATAGCTTGGGATGGTAAAACGTTTTTTAGGAAAAAAATAATGAAAAGGATAGCAAAGTAGCTTGCTAATATGTCCTAATAGTTTTATTAAACGGTTAGCGACAAGTTTCAGAATAAGCATATGTAGAAAAGCCAAGAGGAACAATTTAAGAGTGGTACTAGTTTAAAATAAATTGTATCTAATCACAATTCAGTCAGAGTAAAATACGCCTTAACATTACGCATTTAAAGATCATAATAATGAAGTCACCTTTTCATTGGGATAGTTATTCAGACCAACCCCATATTATTAAAGATAAAGCCTATAAAAGGCGGCAGAAAAAGAAGCACTTTTTTTCGTATATAGGTATGTTTCTGCTTTTTTTTACATTATTACCTGTTATCTTGATGCTTCACTTTTTTGTACGGAAAGCTAAAAAGAACGGTGACATTGGTTTGGGTGTGAATTTAGATAAGGGCAGTGAACAATATCATCTTGTGGATGAATTGGGCGTGTCACATTTAATCATTCGTATACCTCTTTGGGAAATGGAACGGCTTGATGAATATGTCGAGTTTATTAAGGGGTTTGTCGGCAAGAGTATTGTTGTTAATATTCTACAAGATCGTGAACATATCGAAGATCATGCCTTGTTAGAGCGAGATGTAAAACGTATTTTTCATGCCTTAAATGGGCGAGTGACTGAATTTCAGATAGGCAATGCAGTTAATCGTGCTAAGTGGGGATTCTTTTCGATGAGCGAATACCTTGCCTTTTATCAGCGTGTTCAAACGGTGAGGGATAGTGATTTTCCTGAGATAAAGTTAATCGGTCCAAGTGTGATCGATTTTGAATATTACTATACAAGCAGTGCACTATTTAACTTTAAAAAGCTGAGGTTTGATGCATTGTCTGCCTTGCTTTATGTGGATAGAAGAGGCTCGCCCTATAATCCACAATATTGGATCTTTGATACTCAATTCAAAATTACAGTCTTGAAAAACCTGATGCGGTTATCGCGCAAAGTGAGTGATAAACTGTATTTAACGGAAGCTAATTGGCCTTTATCAGGTACAGCGCCCTACGCACCAACTAGTGAGACCGAATGTATTGATGAACAGACCTATGCTGAATACATGCACGACTATTTAATGATCGTATTGCAAAGTGGCGAGGTCGATAGAGTCTATTGGCATCAATTAATTGCACCGGGGTATGGCTTGGTTGATAACCGACATGGTCAAATAAGAAAGATGCCTGCATTTGAGGTCTTTAAAGAAATGATTGCCAAGAGAGAGGATAGCGTTAAGGGCTGACTTAAGATTTCTTTGTTCGCTTGAGTACGATATCACTCGTCAGATCACGCATACATTTGTGATGACCTTCAGGGCAGGACTTCTGGAAACAGGGACCACACTCTACATCTAATTGCACAATGTGAGAATTACTTGCTAATGGCGGTGTAAAGCTTGGTGATGTTGGACCATAAATAACCGTTAAGTTTTTCTGTAATGCTGCGGTGATATGCATTAAACCAGAATCATTGGACACCACTAAATCAGCCGTTGCAAGCAAATCAATCGCATCACTTAATGCGGTTTTTCCACATAAGTTAAAGACAGAACTTTGATATTTAGAGGGAATATCTTTGATGATCTCTTCGGATATTTTTTTATCTGCACCAGAACCTAAAATCAGCAATTGCCAGTCTTGCTCTATGTGCCTGGATGCAAGATCAGCAAAGTGACTGGAAGGCCATTGCTTGGCTGGGCCAAATTCGGCGCCAGGGCAAAAAATTAACCGTTTTTGATTCGTGCCTTGTGGAATCTTGAATACTGCCTTTACCTCGTCAGCAATCATTAATGGCACAGGATAACTGGGTGCAATGTTTGATTGTGATGCAGGATAGGCAAGAGACACATAACGCTGCACCATCATTGGAACGGCTTCTTTATCTAACACACGGAGATCATTTATTAGGCCATAGCGCATTTCACCACGCCAGCCCGTTCTAATCGGTATATTGGCAAACCAAGGAATTAAGGCAGATTTCCATGAGTTCGGCAAAACAATTGCTTGGTCATACTGTTCTTTTCGTAATTCGTGACCGAGTTGTTTTCGCATTCCCCAGCCAAACACACCATGACTGACTGGCATCGGTATCGCTTTGTTGACTTCCGGCATACGGTCTAATAAAGGCTGTGTCCATGCGAGTGCTAAAACATCAATCAACACATTAGGGTTATCAGCTTTTAATGCTTTGAATAATGACTGTGCCATCACCATGTCACCAATCCATGATGGCCCTATAATCAGAATTTTGTTAATAGCTGAAGACATGGGTTAATGCAAAGTGCTGTGAGCAATATAAATAAAGAGGGTGCCAGCGGCGATAAGTGATACTTGCTGCAGTGTTTCAGAAGGTTTAACTTTTTGATGTAAACCTGGAATGAGATCAGCTACAGCAATATAGATAAAGCTTGAGGCTGCAACAACAAGAATATAAGGCAGTAAAAATTGCATATCAGCCAATAAGAAATAGGCAATAACTGCACCGACAACAGTACCTAGGCTTGAAAGAATATTAAAGAACAGGGCTTTTTTACGGCTATAGCCACTGTGTAAAAGAATTACAAAATCGCCAAGTTCTTGGGGAATTTCATGTGCTGCAATCGCAAGTGCAGTAACAATACCTAGGTGAGTATCTGTTAAAAATGCAGCGGCAATTAAAATACCATCAACAAAGTTATGAATAGCATCACCAATAACAATGAGAGTACCAGCTGCTTTGGCTTTATCATCGTGATTATGGCCTACTGATTCTGGGTCATGAGCATCACAATGATCATGGTGACAATGTCGCCAAAGTACGAGTTTTTCAAGTATGAAGAAGCTCAATAAGCCGAGTAATAATGTGAGACCAATATCATGGGGATCAATACCGAACTCGGGTTCTAATGCATGTGGAATGAGCCCTAATAATGAGGCACCGAGCAAGGCGCCAATAGCAAAGCTAACCAGGTGCGGTACGGCGATATTACGGGAGTTTTCAGATAGCAATAGAAATGACGATGCAAATACGACACTTAATAAGCCACCAATGAGGCTAAAGCTAATAATCCAAAGTAATAATTCCATCTCATTCCAGCTATGGGGTTGTTAATTGACAGATCATACCTTATTTAGGAGTAATCCAGATCATTGATGCCATTCTACCCGTGATGCCATCACGTCGATAAGAAAAGAAATGTGCTGGCTCAGAGACTGTGCAACGTTCTCCACCAAAGATGGCATGAACCCCCAAGGCGTTAAGCCGCTGTTTTGCCAGAAGGTAAATATTAGCAAGATAATGGTTAGAATCTGTCTGTTGAAATGCGAGATCAGCATGAGGAGAATGAGAGGTAAATGTATGATACACATCGTTGCCAACTTCAAATTGTGATGGGCCAATAGCGGGGCCTAACCAAGCGATTATTTCATGACTGGGACAGTTAAAGTGCGCCACTGTTTTTTCGATAAGCCCTGCTGCCAAGCTTCGCCAACCGGCATGAACTGCGGCAACCTGATCGCCTTCTTGGTTGCATAATAAAATGGGTAAACAATCTGCAGTCATAATTGAACATACTTGATTGATATGGTCACTAATAATGGCATCAGCCTCATCACCTTGCTGCCATGTTGATGCAATAGAAACGGTGGTGCCATGTACCTGCTTCAACCAGCGGGGCGCTTCTGGTAGATATTCCTGAAGAATGAGTGACTCTCTATTCTGAGCAACACTATCTGCATTATCACCGACATGATCGCCTAAATTAAGTTCACTATAAGGTGGTAGGCTAAAGCCTCCTTGTCGAGTGGTACTTATGGCTTTTATTGTATCGGGTGCAGGCCAGTCTGGATAAATCATGGTTTATTCTGGTGTTACATTTAGATAGTCACACCATTGCACAAAGAGTGACTTATCGAGTGCTGCAACCGTTGAGCATGGTGCAAGTTGGTTACTTGATAATGCCTTACCTTCAAGCGTACATGCGTGCCCACCGGCTTCACTTAATATAAGTTGTGCCGCAGCGTAATCCCATAAATGTTGTTTTGCATGAAGATAAAGATGCCCGCGTCCAGCGGCAATCCAGCATAACTCTAAAGCAATAGAACCTAAACTACGTTGTGATGCATAAGGAATATCTGTTACTAATTGTGTTGCGAGTTTAGGACTTAGTCGCTTGAAATCAAGCAATACAATGGCTTTTTTTAACGATAGGCCTGTTTCTTTTACGGATAGCTTTTTTCCATTCAAATGAGCGCCCTGATTACGTTGGGCTGAAAAACATTCATCACGGATGGGGTCGTAGACGATTGCTAAAGTGACTCGCCCTTTTTCGATTAAGGCTAAAGAGACAGAAAAATAAGGTAAGCCAGCAGCAAAATTACTAGTACCATCAACAGGGTCAAGACACCATAACGCATCACCTGACGCTAATAATGACTGCTGTTGTTCAGCTGTCATTTCCTCGCCCAACAGTTCAATATCAGGATAAGCTTCATTTAACCGAGAGATTAATTGCTCTTGCATAATAAGATCAGCCTCAGTGACAACACTGCCATCGGGTTTATAAGCGCGCTCAACAGCATTAAAACGTGGAAGAAGCACTTCTTTACTGCAAGTGGTTACAATTTCTTTTATCTGGTCTAAATTAATATTCATGGTGTGAGTATAGCAACCCTTTTATACCGGTAATCATTCAATCTGCACATTTTTTATTTAATCATCTTGGCATGCTTTTTCATTACCGTCATCCCAGCATGCTTTTAGCTGGGATCTACTTAAATACAATAGATCCTCGACAAAAACACTCGAGGATGACCGAGACGTAAGAGTTGCAGTTTCATTTGTCACGGGTATATAGAAACGTTTTATCATTATGGTCAAAATAGATTCATTTATTTAAACGATACGAATCACCCTGTAAACTAAGCACCTTGTTACTCATTTATATAGATACTGGTAAATGCGAATTACACGATTTTATTGTCCAGAATTAAACACAGATAACGAACTGTTTACTTTACCGGATGCTGCCCACCGCCATGCTGTGAAGGTACTGCGGTTGAAACAAGGGGATTTATTACGCCTTTTTGATGGACGAGGTTTAGAAGTGGAAGCCAGTCTGGAGCATGTCTCCAAGCGTGAATCTTCTGTTCGCTTAGGTGAACGTATTGATGTCCATAATGAATCCCCATTAAATATTACCTTATTACAGGGCATTTCTCGTGGAGAACGTATGGACTATGCCTTGCAAAAAGCGGTTGAGCTAGGTGTAAATAAAATTATTCCAGTAGTGACGGAACGGTGTAATGTTCAATTGTCTGGTGGTCGTTCAGATAAGCGGTTAGCACATTGGCAAGGAGTCATGATCAGTGCGTGTGAACAAAGTGGCCGAAGCATATTACCGGAATTAATGCAGATACAATCATTAGAAGATGCTCTGAATGAGAATAAGGTAATATGTCAGCTGGTATTAGATCCATTAGCTGATATAGGGTTTATAGGCTTAGAAAAACAAAAGGATATTGCACTGGTGATTGGTCCAGAAGGTGGTTTTAGTGAACAAGAAATTGCACAAGCAAATAGTGCTGGTTTTCAATCTATTAGGTTTGGGCCGCGAATTTTAAGAACAGAAACAGCAACAGTAGCGGCATTAGCTGTTGTGCAAACAATGTGGGGAGACTTAGGGTGATTGATAATGGGTTAACCATTTTGTTATTGTTTGGTTTAGCATGGTTTTGGTGGGATAGCCGAGGCGCTGCAGAAACGGCTATTCAAGCAGCAAAAAATAGTTGTAATCGGGCTGGAGTGTCATTCTTAAATGATACCGTGGGCTGGAAGAAAATAAGGCTTAAACGTAATAGCCAAGGGCGAATACAGTTTCAACGAACATATTTTTTTGAGTTCGCCAGTGATATGCAGCAACGTTATCAAGGTGAAGTGATTATGTTGGGACGGTATGTAACTAAAGTAAATTTAGATGCTTACCGAGTGTGGTAAGGGCATGAAGAAAATATCTTTAAGGTAATAAGTATGCAGAAAATAGCGTTAGTAGTGGATGATTCTCGTGTTGCACGCATGACATTAAAGAAATTGCTGGGAACATATCAATTTGATGTGATTGAGCTAGGTAGTGGTGAAGAAGCGATTGACTATTTACTGACAGGCATTGCTCGACCAGACATTATTTTTATGGATGTCATGATGGGGGGAATGGATGGACTAACAGCAACTCAAAGAATTAAAGCGAACCCTACGTTGAGTAATATTCCCGTTATTATTTGTACTGGAAATGATACCGAAGAAGATAAAAATAAGGCGGTTAATGTCGGGGCTGTTACGGCATTAACAAAGCCTCCAGTTGCAGAGGTCTTAGCTACCATTTTATCTCAAGTAGAAAGCTCGGCAGCAGAACCAAGGATTGAACTGACTCCAACTGAGACGCAGGCTGAATCTCAACTTGATGAAGAAACATTGATCGCTACCGTTCTTGCGACGATTGAGAAAACGCTATTACCAAATGTGAAAAAAGAAGTGCGTGAAATAGCGGAAGATATTAGGCAGCAAATAGTAGGAGAGATGGCTGAGAACCTAATTGAAGAGCAAGTGAATACTCAGTTAGATAAAGTATTGTCAGAATTTACAGGCACATTAACAGCTAAAACAGAATTGATTGCAGAAAAAATTGCCAAGCAAACATGTGCAGTAGCAGTTCAGAAAACGACGATGGATGCTGCGTCACAGGCTGTGCAGCGGGTAGTGAATGATGCCAATATTACAGAACAAGTGACACAGTTTTTATCTGAGAAAGGGGATGAGTGGCTGGCTGATCAAGAAGAAGATCTCGGCATACAATTAACTGCACAACTAGAACAATTAATTCCTTCGACTTGTGAAAAATATTTAGACACTCATCTTGCGACAACAGTTTTACCGATGATTGAAGAGAATATAGCTTCTTCAATTCCTGAACCTCAACAGAGTGGGCCAACGCGTGATGAGATCGAGGAAACAATAAACCTTTCTCTAGAACAGCATACGAATACAGAATTAAATCCGATTATTAATAGTGTGGTGACAAAGCAACTTGCTGCACAAACATTACTTGAACAAGATGAAGAAGCACTAGATAAACTCACAAAGCAAGTGAGCATGTTAAAAAATATCACCCTTGGTTTGGGAGTGGTGGTTGTGGGGCTTTTGATTGCCGTTATTGTGTAAATGAATATTGCCGGTGCATTAAACTATGGTCAGACAGCGCTTACTGAGTCTGAGAGCCCTGAAATTGATTGCCAATTTTTACTATGCCACAGCTTAGAGTGTGCAACGAGCTATCTACACACATGGCCTGAGAAAGAGTTAACTAATGAGCAACAACAACAGTTTGAACAGTTAATAGCGCAACGTAAAAAAGGACAACCTGTCGCTCACTTAATAGGGCAACGAGGATTTTGGTCTTTAGATCTAAAAGTAACAGCAGATACGTTAATTCCAAGACCTGATACTGAGCTATTAGTCTCCCTTGCTCTCGAAAAGTTAACATCACAAATGACGATTGTTGATTTGGGAACTGGAACGGGCGCAATTGCCCTGTCTTTAGCATCGGAAGAGCCAAGCTGTATGGTCTTTGCAAGTGATGCATCATCGGCTGCTTTAGCTGTTGCTAAAGACAATGCTTCACATCATCAACTTAATAATGTTCGGTTTTGGCAGGGATCTTGGCTTTGTGCTATTTCTGATCATTGTTTAGATATGATTGTGAGCAACCCCCCTTATATTGAAGCGAATGATGAGCACCTATCTCAAGGTGATGTACGCTTTGAGCCCATTGCTGCACTTGCTTCAGGAGCCGATGGGCTTGATGATATTCGAGAGATTATTGTACAGGCAAAAGACTGTTTAAAGCCGGAGGGTTGGTTACTTATTGAGCATGGCTATCACCAAGCCAAACAGGTTCAGGAACTGTTCTTTTCTGCAGGGTTTGTCACAATTTCATCGCATAAAGATTATGGTGATAATGATCGCGTCACTATCGGACAACTGCCGTTATAATAGAAGGTCTTAACTTTAGACTACTTTCCATATACACATTATGAATGACGACCAATTATTACGTTATAGCCGCCAGATATTATTACCTCAAATTGATATTATTGGTCAGCAAAAGATTTTAGACAGCCGTGTATTAACTATTGGTCTTGGTGGCCTAGGCTCACCTGTGGCAATGTATTTAGCAGCAGCAGGAGTTGGACATTTGACGCTGGTGGATGATGACCATGTAGAAGTGTCTAATCTGCAACGACAAATTATTCATGGTGAAAAGGATATTGGTCAACTGAAGGTTGAATCCGCCGCCGCGAGCGTGAAAGAGATTAATAGTGATTGCCAAGTTGAAATAAAGACACGTCGCTTGGATAAACAAGAATTGACAGCGGCAGTAAACGGCGTTGATGTTGTTGTGGACTGTAGTGATAACTTTGCAACCCGCTTTTTATTAAATGACATTACTCAAGCATGTAAAACGCCCTTAGTATCGGGTGCTGCCATTCGCATGGAGGGCCAAGTAACCGTGTATGACTCCCGTAATCAGGGTAGTGCTTGTTATCACTGTGTTTATCAAGATGAAGGTGAGTTACAGCAAACATGTTCAGAAAGTGGTGTGCTATCGCCATTATTGGGCATTATCGGTAGCATGCAGGCTGTTGAAACAATCAAATTAATAACGGGTATTGGTGACACATTGGCAGGGCGATTAATGATCTTTGATGCCTTATCAATGTCATGGCAAGAAATGAAGTTGCGACAAGATCCTAGCTGTCCCGTGTGTGAAAAATAAATATTTAAGGTTTCTATGAGTACAACAATGAATAATATGCCACTTGAGCAGGCGGCTGAAATTGCTTTGCAGGAAGCGACACGACAAGGCGCAAGTGCTGCTGAAGTGGGTGTCAGTCATAGTGCTGGCTTATCGGTAACGGTGAGGCAAGGTGATGTTGAAACCTTAGAACATAATAATGACAAAGGCCTAGCCATTACTGTTTATTATGGACAGACAAAGGCATCAGCAAGTACAACAGACCTGCGCCCAGAATCTATTGCTGATGCGGTTAAAGCAGCATCCGGTATTGCTAAGCATACAGAAGCCGATGAGTTTTCTGGCTTGGCTGATGCCAGCTTAATGGCAACAACATTTCCTGATCTTTCCTTGTATCATCCATGGGATGTTTCTGCCGAGCATGCGATTGAAATTGCAATGGAGTGTGAACAAGCGGGCTTTGATGTTGATAGCAAAATCAATAACTCAGAAGGTGCAACGGTATCGAGCCACCAAGGTGGACGGGTATATGCCAATACACATGGTTTTGTCGGTAGCTCAACAAGCACTCGTCATAGTTTGTCATGCACCTTAATTGCTGATGATGATCGAGGAATGCAACGTGATTATTGGTATGACATTGCGAGAGATGCCGCTGACTTAGACTCGGCAGTATTGATTGGACAGCGAGCGGCAAAGAATACATTACGTAGGTTGAATGCGAGAACAGTTCCTACTGGAACATATCCTGTTATCTTTGCAGCTGACATTGCCCCGTCATTATTTGGAAAATTGATTAGTGCTATTCGTGGTGGTGCCTTATATAGAAAATCAACGTTTTTACTGGATCACTTAGGCAAGCAGATCTTCCCTGATTTTATTCATATTCATGAGCAGCCTAATTTATTAAAAGCATTGGGAAGTGCTGCATATGATGGTGAAGGGGTAGCAACTCAAACTCGAAGTATCGTGCAGGAAGGCGTGTTGCAAGGCTATGTTCTTGATAGCTATTCTGCACGGAAATTGAAAATGACCACAACTGCCAATTCGGGAGGTGTGCATAATCTAACGATTGATAGCGGTGATTTAGACTTTGCTAACCTACTTCAGCAGATGGGTACCGGCATTGTGGTTACCGAAACAATGGGCATGGGCGTAAACATTGTTACCGGAGACTACTCTCAAGGAGCGGCAGGTTTTTGGGTTGAAAATGGTGAGATCCAGTATCCAATAGATGAGTTCACGATTGCTAGTAATTTGAAAGAGATGTTTATGGGCATTCAGGCTGTTGGTAATGATGTTGAAAAACGAGGCAATACACGAACAGGGTCTGTTTGGATTGATCAGATGAAAGTAGCAGGTTAAGCCTGTTCACCCACATGATGTTACTGATATTTTGCTTTCAGAATATCGGTAATATCAATCAGCTCTCCAGCAGCAAATAAACTATGTAGCACTTCACGGACTTGCTTTACTTTATGTGGGCTACGGGTGCGGAATTCTAATATGCTTTGATTTAGATCGCCTTCTTGTTCAACGAAAGCTGACTTGATTGGGGTTTGTTAACGCCGCTAAACATCTTCGCCATCAGCTGGAAGTGAGCGTACAACGTGTACTCATTGTGGATTTGAACACCTTTTACTGGGAGCTTTACATCACTATCCATAAATGCTGCTGACTCGACATCTGTGCGCTCGCTTGTATGCTCGTACCGCTTCTCTACGATATCCTCATCATGTCTTGCTCTCTCTAAAAGGCTGGCTTTACCCGAGCTATTCTTCACGTTCTGTACGAAATCAGATCTTAACCATATGTGAGCATGTCTCCTCATTGCCATAGGTCGATCATAATCATTACATCGCTGGGCCCAGTCTTCAATTCTGGATGCATTAAGGCGTGGCTCAAAGTTTAAATGCATTCCAAATACATATGAACTCTTATTGTCAGCAGTGCCTACAGCCTCAAAACTTGAAGTTCGCTTATCTCTTCGTTTAGTCCAGTTCAGATAATAGATCTGCCTATCTGTTGAAAGATAGAGATTTTCAGTAAATGCTGTACCCATCATTTTACGCTCACGGTTTGCTATAAAGGCTAAGCATTGACGATGAATAAAATCAATTTTTCCATATAGAGTAGTCGCCGACACATCTGCTACTTCCATGATTCGCTTTAATGGCATCTTATTTATCAGGAGACCAAAGATGATGGCGTTCTTGTGTGGCGCTTTATGTTTGCGAGTAGACTTTCCAATGGAAAATGTCTTCTTGCAAAGTTTGCAACGGTATCTTGGCGTCCCATGCCGAGATTTACCGAACTTTTGGTAAGTGTCAGGCGTGCTCTCTAGCCCTACATGGCGGTTTTCACACCTGCTGTTAGTGCAAGTGTGCTCGACTACTTTTAGGTAGTTTGAGAGCCGTTTGAGTTCAAGACTTATTCCTCGATTACTTTTTATGGGAATAAACTCTGAGCAGGCCTTACATTTAAAGGTAGCAATACTTGATTTGCTTTTCCCGGAACCACTAATAATGTAATTGGGATCTTGTGAGTTCGATCCTCTGGCACGCACCCCCTGCATGGCGGGAATGCCGAAGTTTTCACATATAGGAGACTTGCAGTGATTAACCTGTTGGACGGAGACGCATTACCTTGCCTAAAATCACAGCTCACAATTTGACCTGTTTCAGCAATGTGTCCCACCATGGGCATGTAGCCTTTGTTCTTGTTGTAGGTCCAGTGGGCGTCGGCCT
>JAQRMU010000008.1 GCA_028598975.1 Gammaproteobacteria bacterium
ATTGTGGATATTGTTAATGGCAATGGAACACATAGTGGCTACTGGACTGTTAGTCAAAATGGTGAGACGGTCACCAACAAACTAACAGGAAAAATGACTACCGTGATGGCTGCCGATGGAAAAACACCATTGACGAGCATTAATGGGACTTTTGCTAATGTGTATGGAACGGGTGTTCATGCAACAATCCATCCTATTGGTACCTATAAAGTAACATTCACGTCTCCGACAGAGTATGTCAGTGAGTGGGAAGTAACGGGCTTTGAATAACTGTTTAAATAGTAAAACTGGACTGACTGAAGGGAAGATTTTATCTACTTGAGGCCAGCCCACAACAACAGAAGAAATTCTGTTCACAATGTTGTGGAGAAAACTCATGTTAACTTTACTGGTAAATGGTGAAAAAAGAGACATTGATGTTGATGATGACACACCATTATTGTGGGTGCTACGTGATAGCTTAGGTCTAACTGGTACTAAGTATGGCTGTGGTATAGCTTTGTGTGGAGCATGTACGGTACATATTGATGGTATTGCAGCACGATCCTGTGTGACACCCGTATCAACAGTTATTGGTAAAACTATCACAACTATCGAGGGCTTGTCTCAAGACAGTAGTCATCCACTACAACAAGCATGGTCAGAAGAGCAGGTGTCTCAATGTGGATATTGTCAGTCTGGTCAGATTATGTCAGCTGCTGCATTGCTAGAAAAAATATCTAATCCAAGTGATGAAGACATCAATAATGCTATGAGTGGGAACATTTGTCGCTGTGCTACGTATCAACGGATTCGTGCTGCGATTCATACTGCTGCGAAGATGGGAGGTTAATATGAACACTAACCTCAAGATGACACGACGAGACTTTTTGAAAGTGGATGCAAGCTTGGGGCTTGGTCTTATACTCGCATTTTATATGCCGACAGGATTATCCAAAGCGGTCAGATCTCTTTCCCCAGAAAGTCGCCCATTCAACTCTTCTTTTGAGCCGAATGCTTTTATTCGTATAGCAACTGACAATAGCATTACTGTCATCGTTAAGCATTTAGAAATGGGCCAAGGAGTCTCTACTGGTCTACCCACATTAATTGCTGAAGAACTTGATGCTGATTGGAATCAGATTAATGTGGAAGCGGCACCCGCTAAAGCTAGGCTTTACCGGAACCTTATATGGGGATCTCTGCAAGGTACTGGGGCCAGTAACTCTATGGCCAACTCATTCAATCAAATGCGTCAAGCGGGAGCGACAGCACGAGCCATGCTCGTCAGTGCTGCGGCAGAGCGCTGGAATGTTCCTGCAAGTGAAATCACAGTCAGTAAAGGTGTGGTGCAACATCACGGTAATAAGTTCAAAGCCAGCTTTGGTGAATTGGTAGAAGCAGCATCACAATTGACGATTCCTGAGAATGTCACATTAAAAGAGTCGAAGGATTTTGAATAGATAGGCAAACATGTTGACCGTAAAGATACGATGGTCAAGTTAAATGGTACTGCCCAATATACGATAGATATGCAGTTAGCTGATATGTTGACGGCAGTAGTTGCTCATCCGCCACTGTTTGGTGCCAAGGTTAAGTCGTTCGATGACAGTAAGGCTAAAACAGTTAAAGGGGTTGTTGAAATTGTACAGGTCCCTAGTGGAATAGCAGTACTTGCCAATGGGTTTTGGTCTGCAAAACTGGGACGTGATGCACTAAAGATCGAATGGGACACATCGGTTGCGAATACACTAGGATCAGATGAGATCCTTCAGAAATATAAAGAATTGGCAAAAATTCCTGGAGCGGTTGTGCGTAGTGAAGGTGATATAAACAAGGCTATGGCGGGAGCTACAAAACGACTCTTTGCTACTTTTGAATTCCCCTACCTTGCACATGCCGCGATGGAACCAATGGATTGCACCATAGCATTAAGCGAAGAAAGATGTGAATTGTGGCACGGGGAACAGATGCAAACCCTAACTCAGGTCAATATGTCTAGAATACTGGGTCTCAAATTGGATCAAATAAAGATCAATACACTCTATGCTGGTGGTAGCTTCGGTCGACGCGGGAATCCACAATCAGATTTCCAATCTGAAGCGGCGCACATTGTTAAGGCCATTTCAGGTCGAATCCCAATTAAGCTGATCTGGACACGTGAAGATGATATGCAGGCAGGTTTCTATCGACCACTTAATTACCATACGCTAGAGGCGGGTCTTGATGATGAGGGTAATATAATTGCTTGGCATCACCGTATTGTTGGACAGTCAATTCTTGCGGGGACGATGTTGAATAGCGTGTTGCTAGAAAAAGGTAATGATCCGATGGCAATGGATGGAGCAAAGGATTTTCCATACCGAACACCTAATCTACTTGTTGATCTACATACACCCAAGATCAATATACCGGTTCTATGGTGGCGTTCGGTAGCACATACTCATACCGCTTTTATTGAGACTTTTATTGACGAACTTGCGATCGAAGCAAACGAAGATCCAGTTGAATTTCGTCGTTCACACCTTGCTGGACAATCACGTTTTCTGAATGTACTTGAATTAGTAGTTGAAAAGTCTGGTTGGAAAAGATCTATGCCAAAAGGCAGAGGCCTAGGCTTGGCACTGCATAAATCATTTAATACTTACGTTGCCCAAGTTGCTGAAGTTACGGTGAGTAAAGAGGGTAAGCTCACGGTTGATCGTGTTACTTGTGCTGTGGACTGCGGCATTGCCGTTAATCCCAAAATCATCGAATCACAGATGCAGGGAGGTATAGGTTTTGGATTGTCGGCAGCTTTAAAGGGTGAAATTACATTAAAAAATGGCAAGGTAGAGCAATCTAACTTCCACAATTACCAACCGATTCGAATGAATGAAATGCCACATATTGATGTGCATATTGTGGAGAGTCATGAAGCACCATCAGGTGTCGGAGAACCTGGTGTGCCACCTATTGCTCCCGCAGTATGCAATGCGATTTTCATGGCTACTGGCAAGCGCATACGATCTCTGCCAATCAGTTTGCATGATTTAAGTTATACCTAGTTAGGAAAAATAAAAATGCAAAGTATAGATTTAGGAGCTGTTCAAGGCATTATCAGATGGCTGAAGGGTGGTCATCAGCTAAGCTTAATTACGGTCGTTAATACTTGGGACCCATCACTACGACCTGTTGGATCAATCCATGGTATCAGGCAATATGGATTATTGCTCGATTCAGTATCGGGGGGATGCATTGAGGATGATGTAGTGAAGGCGTTTACTCCTAAACAGCACACAGAGATAGTCAGTTTGTCACATGATCCAAGATTGGGTGATATGGCGTTATTGGAAGCATTAATATTTGATGCCTTTTATGAGAGTGCAATAGAATCGCATAGCAATAACCAAAAACGTCGTGAACGGATGGCAATGTTAACTGGAAGGGCAGATGATATTAAGGATGAGGCGGCATGATCTGTGGCATATTGCTTGCTGCTGGAACTGCCAGTCGTTTTGGTAGTAACAAACTACTGTACCCACTACCAGACGGTACGCCCATTGGAATTTCTGCAGCGCGTAATTTAAAAAAAAGTGTTGATCATGTCATTGCTGTTGTGAGGCCTGATGATAAAGTTCTTACCAATTTATTACATACTGAAGGCGTGAGCACGATAGTGGCTGAAAATTCAGGGCAGGGAATGAGCGGGAGCCTAGTGGTTGCTATTCGTACTACAAAAGATGCCGATGGTTGGCTTATTGCCCTTGCAGACATGCCTTGGATAAACCCTCAGACAATAAGTACGATTGCGATGATGATAGAAGAGGGTACAGATATAGCCGCACCTTATTATGGAGAACATCGTGGTCATCCGGTAGGGTTTTCACATCGATTTTTACCAGAATTACTTCGTCTTACAGACGATAAAGGGGCTGGTGAGTTACTACGAATAAACAGTTGTTTTATAAGAAGATTTCAATCTGATGATATTGGAATACTACAGGATGTTGATAGGCCAAGAGATGTATTGACTAAATCAGAATTAATTTCACCATGCTGATGTATATAGCTCATACTTTTGCGAAACTAAGAATATCGGGAGCGAATTTGATCCCACATTTTATGTTGTTGTTTAATGGTTTTATCATTCCATATTGATACTTGTTGTATATTATCAATACTCCCTTTAAGTTCGCGAAGAAGTGTAAATTTCTTTTTAACTTGCTCTGTCATTCCTAAGGTTTCATAGCTCATCATTTGTAAATAATGGCAAGGAGTAAAATTAGGACTCATGATGCAACCTTCTTCATAAGCGGCGATCGCTTTTTGGTACTCTCCTAGGACAAAATAACTTTGGCCTAGCGCAAGCTCATATAATGGAGAAGGTGTGGGGGTAAAGCGCTTTGCTTTTTCTGCATTATAAAGGGCTTCTTCTCCTACTCCTGAAGCAGATAGTGCCATAGAAAGGAATAGATGTGCTTCGGCATTATTAGGGTCTAAGGCTACAGCTTGACGGCACTGTGAGATCGATTCGTTACCTTGCTGCCGCCAAAGTTGTACCCAGCCTAATATTGACATGGTGTAGGGTGATTGGGGATCTAACTCTATTGATTGTTGGGCATGTGAAAGTGCTAAATCTAAATTTGAGTGCTTAGTATTCCAAGTCATTAGCCACTGATAGACAATGACTCGTGCTAGCCATGCATGCACAGCCGCATAGTTTGGATCTATTTGATTAGCCTTAGTTAAAAGGCGTAAGGCTTCATTAGTTTCTTTTGCGGTATAGCATCTAAATTGTGCAATACCCTGAAGCAAAGTATCGTGTGCCTCAACACTACTTGTGCCTTTATAACCAAAGAGTGCTGCTTCTTCACCTGCTAGTTTGATCTGTAGTACGCTAACAATGCTTTGAGTTAACTCATCTTGAAGGACAAAAATATCTTTTAACTCGCGGTCGTAACTATCAGACCACACATGACCATCACTCCGTGTATCTATTAATTGTGCAGTGACACGTAAATGATTGCCGGCATGTTGCACGCTACCTTCAAGTAAATAACGCACGCCTAATTCAGCTGCGATTTCTTTAGATGATTTTTTACTACTTTTATAAGAAAAAGATGACTGTTTAGATATAATAAACAAGCCAGATAACCTTGATAACATGGAAATTAAGCTATCGGTAATACCATCAGCAAAATACTCTCGTGTACTATCTGTAGCAATGTTGGCAAAAGGCAATACGGCAAGAGACTGTTGATCTTCAATAAGTGTTGGAAAGTCACTTATTTTGCGAGCATGGCTTTGTACAGAGATTCTTTCCTGCCATTCAATTTGGATGGCATAGCTTCCTTTTGGTAACGTGAATCGGACAGGGTCTGTGGCACCTTCATCATCGTAGTATTCACGTAACTTAGACCGTAAACGTCCAGCCTCCACGCGAACTATTGAATCTATAGCAGGATCAAATGATGGCTCTCTATCAAATACTTCAATACCAATACTATAACCTTTGAGTTTCTTGGCCCGGCCCTCAAGGGTCTCTGCCATGATATAACTCAGAAAGCGTTGTTGGCGCTCAGCCTTGGCAAACATCGGACTAGAAAGGATCTTGGCAAAACATTCATTAATTTGGATGTCTTGAACTTTCGTCCACTTAGTATTAGATAAATCCATAATTACCTATTCTAATGTAAGTTATTGAATTGTGCTTATAATCTATTACTGAGGTGATAAGTGCTAAGTGAAGTGCGTGAAGAAGTCTCATTTATCCCTGAGAAATAAGCAATTCACTTTTAATGAACTAGCTAGGGTTTTGTGCTGTGGTTTAATTTATTCTAATTGAGCGGAATACCTAGAAAAAAGTCCCTACCATGAAACCATGACAGGGACTTTATTCAATATAGTCTACGAACTAAGGAAAGTACTGGGACTTAGTTTCGCTATTACAACAACGTTAAAAAGCTGTTTTGTAGCCACTTAATCTAACTGAGCAATCCAATGACCGTCATAATTCATGCAGGCATTAAGATCTTGGTTTTCAGTTTTAGAGCTGTGTTTAACAATAAGCTTATAAGCAACACATGGACGTAGATCAGAGCTAAAGTGTTCACCAATAATGACATCGTAATGAGTTGTTGTATCAATGTTGTACCAAGAGTCTGAAGCACCCGTTGGCTGAGTCATCAGAATTTCTTGAGTTTTATTGAGATCAATAATTGTCATTGCTGTATCTGAATCAATACCCGCTTCAACACCAGCAAGTAATTCTAGAGGTGACTCTGCAGCGATAACGCTCATTGATAAAGTTGCACCGATTAAAGCTGTAAATAATTTTTTCATTTTTATCCATCTATGGTTTTTATGAGAACAGTGCATAGAATACAGATGATGAGAAAAAGCTGTATGAGTGATAAATCCTTTTTTATCAGGAGTTTATTCCTGATATTTATGACAGTACTGTAACAATTACCTAGTGTTTGACTCAGGTTTGTTAAATGGATTTATGCAGTTCGGTGGCAAACTTAAGAATTTTGTTTGATTGAAAAACAAAGTGCCAGCGTCGTCCACCTTTTTGATGCCACAGTATTGCAGCACGAATTCCTGCAAGAAGAAGTGTACGAACACGGTTTATATTATCAGCATGTTGTAAGAATGTTGGATCACCATGGACTTGAATACGTGGTGATAACTCACTGATTGTTCGAAGGTAAATGTCTGCAAAGCGAGCTATAACTTGAGGGTTGTTAATATCACCAAAGTAGTCAATTTGCTGTGGAATTTGATCAATCTCTCGACCAATTAAATCCATCATTGCTGGTCGCTTTGCAAGTTTTCGCTCAAGGTGTAGCAGACCAATAACATAACGGAGAACCTGCACATCTTTTTTCTCTTTATTTTTAGATAGCTGATTATTAAGTTGCTCTATTCCTGTTTTTAAGTGGGCTAAATCACCATAGATTGCTTCTGTGTTTGGGGCTTCTAGTGCAACAAGGCTCTTTAACAATGTCTCAAACTCGGTTTGATCAACATTACCTGTCTCTGCAATTTGTTGGACTAATGTGACTGATTGTAATAGTGCTGCTAGGGCAATTGTGCGATCGCGCTCTCGGGCACTTATGCTCATGGATGAATACCCGGTGCATCTGTACTGACGATAATTCCGCCACCTAGACAGTCGTCATCAATATAAAAAACAACAGACTGGCCTGGGGTAACAGCACGTTGTGCTTGCTCAAACTCAACATGAATTAAACCATTCTCATCTTCAGTGATAATGCAGGCTTGATCGGGCTGGCGATAGCGTGTTTTGGCTGAAGCTTTGCAAGGGAATGTCGGTGGATGTCCTGCAACCCATGATAACTGTTCTGCCTTTAATGAATTACTATGTAACCAAGGGTGATCGCCTTGAACAACATAGAGGATCTTTTTCTCCATATCTTTACCGGCAACAAACCATGGTTTACCTGAACTATCTTTACGGCCACCAATTCCTAAACCTTGGCGTTGACCTAGGGTGTAATACATTAAACCTTGGTGCTGGCCTATCACTTCTCCCTCAGGTGTTTGCATTTCACCCGGTTGAGCGGGGATGTAGCGACCTAAAAACTCACGGAAACGACGTTCACCAATAAAACAAATACCGGTACTATCTTTTTTATCATGGGTGATAAAGCCTGCTTCTTCGGCAATTTGGCGTACTTCAGGTTTTGGTAATTCACCAAGTGGGAATAGGGTGCGTGACAGTTGATCTTGGCCTAAGGTATATAAAAAATAGCTTTGATCTTTGTTGTCATCATGACCCTTTAATAAATGGAAGCCATCATTACGTTCTTCGACACGAGCATAGTGGCCGGTGGCGATCATATAACCACCCAGTTTCATGGCATGATCTAAGAAGGCTTTAAATTTGATTTCACGGTTACATAAGATATCGGGGTTGGGTGTTCGTCCTGCTTTATATTCATCGAGAAAGTTCTTGAAGACATAATCCCAATATTCCATTGCAAAGTTAGCTTCGTGAAAAGGCACGCCTATTTTATCGGCAACGGAATTGGCATCATCACGATCTTCAGCGATCGTACATTCACTTTCTTCGGCAAAATCGACCCAGTTCTTCATAAACATGCCTTCAACATCATGGCCTTGCTGTTGTAACAATAAGGCTGCAACTGAAGAATCTACACCGCCGGAAAGACCGACTACGACTTTGTTGTTATTTGTTTTTTCTGACATGTTTAATTATGTAATAAAGTAAGTGGATAGCGCTGGCCTGAAAGATAATCATTCAAACAGTCCAAAACTAAAGGACTGCGAAAATCAGCTTGTCTTGCCATTAATTGTTGCTTATTTAACCATAAAGCTTGATGAATATCGTCATCTAGTTTTTGATTGGGATCGTGATTACTCGCCATTCCTGTAAAACAATACCGTATATAGGTGTCTTTACTTTCAGGATGTTGCCAGCGATAAATACCAATCAATGCAGTGGGTTCAAATTGCCATGCGGTTTCTTCGTGGGTTTCACGAATAACAGCATCAATCAGACTTTCGCCTGACTCGAGATGGCCTGCGGGTTGATTGAGCGTCATCTTGCCGTCGATTTCTTCTTCGACTATTAGGAAGTTGCTTTCCTGTTCGATGATTGCGGCGACGGTGGTTCTGGGAGTCCAAATCATCCGATGATTTTATCATGGCCGGGCTAAGTACAGGAGCAGGAACTTCTATCCACTGTCCTGAATCGATATTATCCACCGTCCAATCACCAATGGCATAACGGATTAAACGTAAGGTTGGATGTCCAATTGCGGCAGTCATGCGGCGAACTTGGCGATTTTTACCTTCGGTTATTTTGAGTTCAACCCATTGTGTTGGAATTGATTTTCGTTCACGTATTGGCGGGATACGATCCCAAATAGCAGGTGGTTCAATTAATGTTGCTTTTGCAGGCCGAGTCATACCATCTTTAAGTTCAACCCCTTGCCGTAACTGCTCTAATGCGGCATTATCGGGAATGTTTTCCACTTGAGCCCAATAGGTTTTTTCAAGCTTGTGGCGAGGATCACTAATAAAATGTTGAAGTGGACCTGAATCCGTAAGCAATACCAAACCTTCACTGTCGCGATCTAAGCGTCCTGCAGGGTAGACACCTTTAACATCAACAAAGTCTTTTAGTGTTTGTCGACCTGCCTCATCAGTAAACTGAGTAAGCACATCAAAGGGTTTATTAAGTAATATTAGACGTGGCATGGGGTGATATAAAGTGAGACTTGTTTAAATAAGAGAACATCATATCAAATTACCTCACGAGCTATTTAAACAGTTAATTTATAGATTACCCTTGGTTTTATCTTTGGTAATCCTCATATTGTAGCCAACCACGGTAGAACACTTTTTTGAAAGTACTGTTTCATAGTGTAAAATGATGATTTCAATGATAATACCGTAGCAGTTTATCAAATTTAATTTTAGGAATTTAAGAATGAAAATAGCAGAAAATGCAGTAGTCGTTATTGATTACACTCTGACTGATAATGAGGGCGAAGTAATTGATAGTTCAGAAGGTGCAGGTCCATTAGCATACCTTCACGGTATGGGTAACATCATCACTGGTTTAGAAACCGCTTTATTAGGTAAAGAAGCTGGCGATGAAGTTAAAGCAAGCATTGAACCTGCAAATGCATACGGCGAACGTCATGAAGATATGAAACAAGACGTACCAAAAGAATTATTTGGTGGCATCGATAAAATTGAAGTCGGTATGCAATTTCAATCAGAAACAGATGATGGCCCAGTAATGGTTACAGTTGTTGCAATCGGCGATGAAATGATTACGGTTGATGGTAACCATCCTCTAGCTGGTGTTCACTTAAACTTTGACGTGACAATTCGTGAAGTTCGTGAAGCAAGCGAGGAAGAATTAGAACATGGTCATGTTCATGGTGAAGGCGGCCATCAACACTAAGATATCTTTTTGAGGTATAGTGTCGTTCACTATACTTTCAATGATGAGAGACGGGCTTTTTGGCCCGTCTTTTTGTTTAAACAAGCAAGAAACCACAATCATAATATGCAGAACCAAGCACAACTCAACCAACAATTTGGAATTTCCAGCCAGCTCCAGTTCAATCAGGAGGTGGATGGATTCATCATGGTTGATATTTCAAATGATTTTGCTACAGCACGTGTTTCAACCTATGCAGGCCAGGTTGTTTCTTTTTTGCCTAATAATGCAGTTGAAGATGTTCTGTTTTTAAGTGACAAAGTTATTTATCAAGATGGTAAGGCAATACGTGGTGGAACTCCTATCTGCTGGCCATGGTTTGGTGATGATACCTCAGGCTTTGGTAGACCCTCACATGGTTTTGTGCGAAATCAGCCTTGGAGTGTTTTAAAGACTGAATCATTAGCTGATGGTAGAACAAGTGTTACCTTGGGGCTTGAAGATACGGAAGGTAGTAGATCTGTTTGGCCATATAAATTTAAGCTTGAACTTGAAGTGATTGTTGGTCAACAACTTGAAGTTAAATTAACAACAAAAAATAGGGATAAAAAGGCATTTAGTATTACTCAAGCCTTGCATACTTATTTTAATATTAGTGATGTTGATAATGTGTCTGTAAAGGGGCTTGATAGTAAATCTTATCTAGATAAATTGGATAGTTTTAATTCAAAGCGTCAATCAGGTAGTGTGGTTTTGTCAGAAGAAACTGACCGTGTTTATCAACAATCGCCAGAAAATGTTTGGTTGCAAGATGTTGGTTTTGAACGCATCATCAATATTAAATCTTCAGGTAGTAATACAACTGTTATTTGGAACCCATGGTCAACATCGGTAACAAAAATTGCAGATCTAGATGACAGTAGTTTTAGAAACTTTATCTGCGTTGAAACTGCCAATGCTGCAGATGATACAGTCACAATTCAACCTAGTAATGAGCATACAATTACAGCAACTTACAATATTGTATGATAGTGATATTTTGAATGTAATAGATATTGGGCTTATTGCTTAGAACACTTTATTCACATATATCTAAGGCATGTTCCATATCAGCAAAGGCTAGCTGGAGTTGAGTTACTCCTTCTCTTGCGGCATCAATATTATTAGCTTGATATTGGCTTTGTAGAGTAGCAGCGATTGAGTGAACATCGTTGTGAGTTTGTTCAAGTTTTTTCAATCCGACATGATCAAAAAAATGTTCCTGTTTAGCTCGTATAATCCATGTCCCACAAGGGCACTTCTTGTGATTCATAATTGGCCAAAGTTCACTGGATTGAGGTTCATTATGGATGATTTCAGTAAACTTGTTTTTCCACTGCTGAGAAGCCAGTAGGAATGTTTTTGCTTTAGTTTCTTTAAGACTTAGGTTTGTATTGCCGGTTAATAACCACTCTTGATTAGGAATATACTGACTTAACCACTTAGGAAATTCAGTAGCAGGCATAGGTTTAGCAATGCCATAGCCTTGTGCATGATCGCATCCCATAAGTATTAACATTAATCCATGCTCTGTTGTTTCCACTCCCTCAGCAATTACCTCACGGTTAAATGAATCAGCCAAGCCAATCACACCATCAATAATAGCTGAGTCACTAGGATCATCTAACATATCCCGAATAAAGCTTTGGTCTATTTTAATGGTATTAGCAGGTAGATTTCTTAAATGCGTTAGCGATGAGTAACCTGTGCCAAAGTCATCTAGAGCAATATTAACGCCTAATGTTTTTTGACAGGTTGTGATAATGCTACTGATAGCATTGAGGTCACTTAAAACACTACTTTCTAATATTTCTAACTGCAGACATTTTGAATTTACAGATGAGTGTTTGCTTAATGCTTGTTCAAGCAAGCTCAAGAATGAATCAGATAATATATGATGAGAAGATATATTAACGCTAACTTCCAATTTGATATCTTGTTTTCGCCACACTTCAAGTTGATGGAGTGCTTCATTTATTACCCAGTCACCTAACTTTATCTCTAGTTCAGTACCTTCGATTGAAGGTAAAAAATCTAATGGTGGAATGAGACTATTTTCAGGATGAATCCATCTAATTAATGCCTCAGCCCCATATACCTCACCGCTGACCATGTTAACTTTTGGTTGATAATACAGCTGGAATTCATTGTTAGTTAAGGCATGTTCAATTTCAACTAATTGATGGTGCTTTTGAATAGTGCGCTGATCATGTTCTGGGTTAAATAGGTGATAGTTGTTTTTCCCTGCCAGTTTAGCTTGATACATTGCTTGGTCGGCGTGGCGTAGCAAGGTATCTATATCGCTATTATCCTGTGGGAATATACTGATACCGCTAGAGGCCGTAATTTTATGGGAATAATTATCAATTAAAAAAGGCTGTGCAAGTGAGTGGTGTATGCGCTCTAGAGTTTGCCGGCATTGATCGTAAGATTCAATCTCATTTAACAGTAAAGTGAACTCATCTCCTCCTTGACGAGAAACGGTATCTTCTTCTCGTATATTAGCAGTAATACGTTGTGCTACTTCCAGTAATAAAGCATCTCCCACATCATGATTGACCATAATTATCATTAACTGGTTTGAAATTATCTAAATCAAGGAAACAAACAGCCAATTGAGTTTTAGTGCGCTTACTGTGAGAAACGGCTTGATGGAAACGATCTGCAAATAATGCTCTATTTGGCAAGCCTGTAAGAACATCATAATGTGCCATTGATTCCAGCGTTTTCTGATGCATTTCATTTTGAGATATGAGAAAGGCTTGTTCATTATTACTAGCTTTTAAATCTGTCACTAAATCTGCATTTTTGAATCCCAGTCTTAAACCTGAAACTAGACTGTGGTTGAATCTTTTCACAACTAAAACCATGAACACAAAATGAATAATTAGAAAAACAGTTGCCATTTCAATATCCAGTTCATCTAACACAAACATTAATGGTAGTAGTGCAGGTGTTATAAAGCTGTAATAAGCGGGCAAACTACTAGAGTTTGAACTTATAGCGCCAGCTGAAATGCCAATTAATACGAAAGGAATAATAAATTGGGCACCCAAAGACCAACTTGGATCAATTGAAAAACTTAATATACCGAATGTAAGGCCACTCAAAAAACCACCAATACTATATTTTATTTCATAGTCACTTACTTGCTTTCGAGTTAAAAGCATGTTGGATTTAGTTAGCTGGTTTTTTATTTTTATGATTAATAGAATCCGAAAAATAGTAATAATGATTACGGTTACACTCCAAGTGGCTAGTAGTGCCGTATCAAGTGCATTAATTAGTACTGTTGAGGCCAGTAAAAAAAACTTACAAAAAGGCTGGTTATTAATGCCGATAGTCCTTGCTTAGCTAAAAGGTGAATACGCTCACTATCTACTTGTAAATTTACTTTTTCTTCAGTTGGTTCGCTCATACTATATTTTCAGTAAGCCTATTGCATAGAGATTTAATCGATATTATCTATTTATAAATATACATTAAATATCAGAGAGAAAAGAATTATTAATTTTGATAATACAGACTAAGCTGGTGTGTAGAAGAATGGTTAAATTACCGTTGGGGAAGGGGCAAGCCAAATAATGATTATTCTTGCCGTGTAAACTTAATAATATGTCGTCGATCACGTTTATTTGGACGACCTTTGTCATGCCTGAAGCCTAAAGGCTGATCTTTAATCTGTTGCTGTAAAAGTTCACGCTTGGCGATACTCTCTTCAGATTCACAATAAAGCTGTTGAGCCTCAACTGCAGGTCGACGCTGTTTGTTTAAACCTAACACCGTAATAACATGTTCGTAAGGTGGTTTTGAGATGGTTAAAATATCATCAGGTTTGATTGTACGGCTAGGTTTTACTCTATTATTATTGAGGTGAACCTTACCCCCATTAATAGCCTCAACAGCAAGGCTACGCGTTTTATAAAAACGCGCCGCCCATAGCCATTTATCTAAGCGTTGGCTTTCATCTGAAACAACTTCTTTTTTTGCCACTAAGCTTTACCTTGTAATTGAGGCAATATAGATTCATTCTCTAACGTTGATGTATCAGAAGTGATTTCTTCACCTTTGGCAATGGTTCTTAATAAACGACGCATAATTTTACCTGAACGTGTTTTGGGCAGGTTGTCTGCGTATCGGATTTCATCAGGTTTGGCGATGGCACCAATTTGTTCTCCAACCCATGCCCGTAATGTTTGAGTTAACTCATTATCAACACCGCCTTCTGGTCTTTCACCTTTTAAAACGACATAGGCAAATACTGACTCGCCTTTAACATCATGAGGTTTACCTACCACAGCGGCTTCTGCGACGAGTGAATTAGCAACAAGTGCTGATTCAATTTCCATTGTACCTAGACGGTGACCTGATACATTCAATACGTCATCAATGCGACCCATTATCCAGAAGTAACCATCTTCATCACGTCGAGCACTATCACCAGCAAGATAGAACTTGCCATCAAAATAAGGCCAGTAGGTATCTTTATAACGTTGGTCATCTCCCCAAACTGTTTGGATCATGGATGGCCATGGCTTGCGAATAACTAAGTAGCCACCTTCATTGGCGGTTGTGATTTCTTCACCTTCTTGATTAACTATCGCGGCATCAATACCGGGAAGGGCAAGAGTGCATGAACCAGGCTTTGTAACAGTAACTGATGGAACGGGTGCCAGCATATGTGCGCCTGTTTCTGTCTGCCACCATGTATCCACGATAGGGCAGCGTTCCTTACCAATAACCGTGTGATACCACATCCACGCTTCAGGATTGATTGGTTCGCCAACAGTTCCTAATAAACGTAGTTTTGAAAGATCATGACTATTTGGGTAATCATCACCTTGTTTAATCAGTGCTCGGATAGCTGTAGGTGCAGTGTAAAAGATGCTAACACTATGACGTTCACACATATCCCAAAAACGACCAGCATCAGGGTAGGTTGGCACGCCCTCAAAGATAACAATGGTGGCACCAGTGGCTAATGGGCCATAAGCGACATAAGTATGGCCGGTAATCCAGCCCACATCGGCTGTACACCAAAATACATCTGAATTTTGAATGTCGAAGACCCAACGCATGGTTGTAATGGCATTTAATAGATAACCACCGGTTGAATGTTGAATCCCTTTAGGTTTACCTGTTGAACCTGATGTATATAACAGAAATAAAGGATGTGTAGCATCTACCCATGTTGGTTCACACTCGCTAGTTTGCCCTTTTTCTGCATCAGCCCACCAAATATCACGATCAGCTTGCATAGAAATATCATGGCCTGTGCGTTTAAATACGATGACTGATTTAACACTGTCACAACCAGCATTTAAAGCACTGTCAGTTGTAGACTTTAGCTCAATGACTTTTCCACCACGGTGTCCACCATCTGCAGTAATAACCATTTTTGCTTGGGTATCTTCAATGCGATCTTTTAATGACGATGCAGAAAAGCCACCAAAGACAACAGAGTGAATAGCACCAATACGTGCACAGGCTTGCATGGCAATAACGGCTTCGGAAATCATCGGCATATAGATAATGACGCGATCACCTTGAGCAATACCTTGCGCTTTTAAGGCATTGGCAAAGGTGCACACTTGAGCATGTAATTCACGGTATGTAATATGTTGAACATCGCCTGCATCACCCTCAAAAATAATGGCTGTTTTATCGGCATTTTTTTCTAGTTGGCGATCTAGACAGTTATACGAGGCATTTAATTGACCATCAGGAAACCAGCGGTAGAACGGTGCATTTGATGAATCAAGCGTTGTCTCAAAAGGTGTGTGCCAATCAATCTCAGTACGTGCTTGTTGAGCCCAAAATTCTTGATTATCACCTTTAGACTTAAGGTTTAACTCATTGACTTTGCTTGAAGATAATGCCGAACCATTGATGAAGTCAGTGCTTGGTGGGAATCGACGATCTTCATGTAATGTTGATTGGATATTGTCTTGAGACATGCCTTAGTACCTATGAGGTTATTGTTTCTAGACTAGAGTATAGCCTTCAAACTATTAGAAATGAAATGAAAAATGCCCCCATAAGTTTCCTTATGAGGGCATTCTATTTTGTGATCTTTATTTAAAAGAAGCCAAGAGGACTTGTGCTGTAACTTACTAATAAATTCTTAGTTTGTTGGTAATGATCAAGCATCATTTTATGCGTTTCACGTCCGACACCTGATTTTTTATAACCACCAAATGCAGCATGTGCAGGGTAGAGGTGGTAACAGTTTGTCCATACGCGACCCGCTTGAATACCTCGTCCCATTCGATAAGCTCTATTCATATCACGCGTCCATAGACCTGAGCCAAGACCAAATTCAGTATCATTAGCGATTTCTAATGCTTCTGCTTCATCTTTAAACGTAGTAACGGCAACAACTGGACCGAAGATTTCTTCTTGGAAAATACGCATATTGTTCGACCCTTTTAACAAGGTAGGTTCAATATAGTAGCCACTATCAAATTCAGGGCCGACTTGAGCAATATTACCGCCAATTAATAATTCAGCACCTTCATTTTTACCAATCTCAACATACTCTAGAATTTTTTCATATTGTTGTTGTGATGCTTGTGCACCTACTTGAACATCAGTATCAAGCGGGTTGCCACGTTTTATTTTCTTCGCACGGTCAATAATAATAGCCATAAACTCATCGTAGATGCTTTCTTGAATCAGTGCACGAGAAGGACAAGTACAGACTTCGCCTTGGTTGAAAAAAGCTAAGACAAGACCTTCGGCACATTTACTAATATAGTCATCTTCTTGCTGCATAATATCTTCAAAGAAAATATTTGGAGATTTGCCGCCCAACTCAACAGTAGATGGAATAATATTTTCAGCAGCACGCTTCATAATGTGTGAGCCAACAGGTGTTGAACCGGTGAAGGCAATTTTGGCAATGCGAGTGCTACTGGCTAATGCTTCACCAGCTTCTCTACCGAAGCCATTAACAATATTAAGTACGCCTGGTGGTAATAAATCACCGATTACTTCGATGAGCTTTAAAATTGATACTGGCGTTTGTTCGGCAGGTTTCATCACAATACAGTTACCCGTCACTAAGGCTGGCGCTAATTTCCATGCAGCCATTAATAATGGGAAGTTCCAAGGAATAATTTGGCCTACAACACCTAATGGTTCATGGAATTGGTATGAAACAGTTGTTTCGTCAATCTCACCCATCGTACCTTCTTGAGCACGCATACAACCCGCATAGTAACGGAAGTGATCTGCACATAATGGTACATCGGCATTCAGTGTTTCTCGTACAGCTTTACCGTTATCCCATGTTTCTGCAACAGCTAACATTTCAAGGTTTTGTTCAATTCGATCTGCAATTTTTAATAAAATATTAGAACGTTCGGTAACTGATGTTTTTCCCCATGCATCCTTGGCAGCATGAGCAGCATCTAGTGCTAAATTGATATCCTCTTCGGTTGAACGGGGGATTTCACAAAATTCTTCGCCAGTAACAGGCGTTACATTGGTGAAATATTCACCTTTAACAGGAGATGTCCATTCACCATTAATATAGTTACCATAGCGTTCTTTAAATGAAACAACAGAACCTTCGGTTCCTGGGTTTGAATAGATCATGATTGTTCTCCTTAGTGTGTTGTGTATTTCATAGAATAGACCGTACTAAATAGAGATACTAGACTTATAATCTTATTTACTTGACTTAGAATCCAAATGGTCACAAAATGCATATATATGAATAAGTTATCACAAAACAAACGGCGAGATAATCGGCAGTTACTCGTCGAAAACAAGCTTAGTTTTGCAGGCCCAGACTCTGAGCTGAGTATTTATGATACTTATCGCTCTGCCTCACGTGTTGGACTTGGTGCTGATCAGCTGATGTATTGTGGCATGGTCAAAGGTAAAAAGATCATGCATAACTTTCATGATGAACAAGAGCAAGTCTTTTTGCCTCACGAATCTTTTGTTATGCCGCCTGGTGAATATGTAGAAATTGACTTCCCTGAAGCGAATGAACAACAGCCCACAACTTGTTTGACAATCGAAATTCCTAAAGAGCGAATCGAAGGTATTTCTGAGCGAATGCAGGACTTAACGACTTTAAATCATCTCGATCATGATTGGCAGTACCAACCTCATATCATTCATTCTCACCATACACGTGATACACAGCAGTTATTAGAGAAGCTTGTCTTACTCTTTACTCATAATCATCCCGACAAAGAAATAATGGTCGAGCTCGGCGTGTCAGAGCTTATCATTAAATTATTGAGAGAGCAGGGGCGAGATTTACTGTTAAATTATAGTCAGAAATCACCTGATGCAACTGGCATTACCGCAGTTGTTCATTATATTGAACAAAATAGTGCCAAACCGCTTGATATTGAAATCCTATGTCAAAAAGCGTGCATGAGTAAAAGTAAGCTTTATATCGTGTTTAAAAAACAGTTAGGCTGTTCGCCAAGTGAATATTTACAGCAAAGAAGATTGAAGAATTCCGCAGAGGCCCTGCGTTCTGGTCTAACGGTTACTCAAGCTTGTTACGATTCAGGCTTTAATGATTTAAGTCACTTTAGTCGACGGTTTACACAGTTTTTTGGCTGTCCACCGCGTCAATACCGGACTAAATACTCAGTAGAAAGCACATCTGATTAGACAATGCTAATGCTAGTTGATAGCATAGCCGAGTGTTTTACTTGGTAATTCCATAGCCCCTATATATAAGGGCATTCCATTATTATAATTCTTAATTTAAGGAGCAAAATATGAGCGTTTTAGTTACTCAAACAGCCCCAGATTTTACGGCGGCAGCAGTCATGGCTGACAACAGCATCAATGAAAACTTTTCATTGTCTGATTACAAAGGTCAATATGTTGTTTTATTCTTTTACCCATTAGATTTCACATTTGTTTGTCCATCTGAAATTCTTGCTCACCACCACCGTGTTGCTGCATTTAAAGAACGTGGCGTTCAAGTTATCGGTATTTCAATCGATTCACAATTCACACATCTAGCATGGCGTAATACTGCTGTTAATGATGGCGGTATTGGTCAAATTGATTTCCCATTAGTTGCAGATACTGATCAATCTATCATGGCTAACTATGGTGTTAAGCACCCTGCAAGTGTTGCTTTACGCGGCTCTTTCTTAATCGACAAAGAAGGTGTTGTACGCCATCAAGTTGTTAATGACTTACCTTTAGGTCGTGAAGTAGATGAAATGTTACGTTTAGTAGACGCACTTCAATTCCACGAAGAGCATGGCGAAGTTTGTCCAGCTGGTTGGAACAAAGGTGACGAAGGTATGAAAGCTGACGCTGCTGGCGTTGCTGATTACTTAGCAAAACATGGTGAAGAACTGTAAAAAAACATTTAACGCGTCGTCTTTTTCGCCATGTCGGGCGTTAAAAATTGTCTTGACGAAAAATACTTAACGTGAAAAGTTTTTTGTAGATATTGAACTTTGTTTGTTTAAAGCAAAAAAAAAGCCCCGATTAATCGGGGCTTTTTTATGTCTAATATTCTAGGAAGAACATGGTGAAGCACTGTAGGTCGGTGTTTTAAGCCGACACTGTTGGACTAAAGTCCAACCTACGCAGAATTAAACGCGATTCTTTTCTCTGATTTCAGCCAAAGTCTTACAATCGATACATAAGTTTGCAGTCGGGCGTGCTTCAAGGCGACGGATACCGATATCAGTACCACATGACTCACAATAACCGTAATCGCCTTTATCTAGATCTTCAAGTGACTGCTTGATCTTTTTAACGAGTTTACGTTCACGGTCACGAGTTCGCAATTCAAGTGTAAATTCTTCTTCTTGTGTCGCACGGTCATTAGGATCTGGGAAATTTGCTGCATCATCTTGCATATGATGTACAGTGCGATCCACTTCTTCCATTAACTCGACTTTCCAGCTATCAAGGATGGCACGGAAGTGAGCAACTTGGTCGTCATTCATATACTCTTCGCCGCTTTTTTCTACATACGGTGCGAATTTAGTATCTGTCTGTGATGAACTCATCTTTAGTTAAACCTTATCAACTTTTTTAAATTAAGGCGCAATTCTATACCAGAAAGCACGTCATGTGTGTAATAAATTTGATACTATTTTATTCCTTTTTCAATAAGAAAACGACTAATGAAACAATTAAAAGCACTTATTTTCGATGTGGACGGCACATTGGCAGAGACAGAACGTGATGGACACCGTATTGCATTTAACCTTGCATTCAAGGATGTCGGGCTTGATTGGCACTGGGATGAGGCTTTATATGGCGAGTTATTGGCGGTAACAGGCGGTAAGGAGCGTATTCGTTATTATCTATCGCACTTCAATACTGGCTTTAAACACGATGATATTGATAGCTTGATTGTTAGCTTGCACGCAAATAAAACGAAACATTATGTTGAGTTACTAGAGTCAAATGCGATTACATTGAGACCGGGTGTTGTAAGGTTGATGGATGAGGCGCGTGAATCAGGTTTGCGATTAGCGATAGCGACAACAACAACACCTAAAAATGTAACGGCACTTGTAAAAAGCACATTAGGTGAAGAAGCATTAGCATGGTTCGATTGTATTGCCGCCGGTGATATCGTACCTGCAAAGAAACCTGCACCAGATATTTTTGATTATTGTTTACAAGAAATAGGTTTGTCAGCAGACGAGTGTTTGGTGTTTGAAGATTCAGCCAATGGCGTGCTGTCTTCTTGTGGTGCAAATATTATGACAATAGTGACTCAAAATAATTACACACATGATGATGACTTTAGTGGTGCGGTGACTGTTTTAGATCATTTAGGTGAACCAGAGCTTGCGTGTACTGTCATTTCAGGCCAAGGCATTGCGGGTGGCTATGTAACTGTTGATGATTTGAGACAAATCCACGCCAATGGCTAAGTGCATTATTTCACAGCGTGCCAGAGACATTTCCCCCTTCCATGTAATGGATATATTGGCTCAGGCAAAGCTACTTGAGGCCCAAGGTAAAGATATTATCCATATGGAAGTCGGGGAGCCTGACTTTGATACACCTCAGCCGATTATTGATGCAGGTATTAATGCACTAAAGTCAGGTAAGACACACTACATAGCTGCTCTAGGTTTGCCTGAGTTACGAGAATTAATTGCAAACTGGTATCACACGCAGTATCAGGTAAATATTTCTCCTAACCGTATCGTTGTTACTCCCGGTGCCTCAGGTGCTTTGCTCTTGGTAATGGGGGCTTTACTAGAGCGAGATAAAAAAGTCTTATTAGCTGACCCAGGCTATCCGTGTAATCGAAATTTTGCTCGCTTTGTTGAAGCTAAGGCGGCCTCTATTGCCGTTGACTCAACATCAAACTTTCAACTTACCGCGCAACATATTAATGACTATTGGGATGATGATACTGCCGTCGCATTGGTTGCTTCACCCTCAAATCCTACTGGCACAGTTTTATCGCGCCAAGAGTTAACTGATTTATCAATTGCTGTTAAAGCTAAAAAAGGTCACCTTGTTGTTGATGAGATTTATCATGGCTTAACGTATGATGATATTGACACACCTACGGCCTTGTCTATCGATCAAGATGCCTTTGTAATCAATAGTTTCTCAAAGTTTTTTGGTATGACAGGATGGCGCTTGGGTTGGTTAGTGGTACCTGAAGAATATGTGCCGGTTATGGATCGCTTAGCTCAAAATTTATTTCTAGCGGCGCCAACCATGTCACAATATGCGGCACTAGCAGCATTTAACCAAAATACATTAGACATTTTAGAACAGCGTCGGCAGGTATTTGAGCAACGACGAAACAGCTTATTACCAGCATTACAGTCGCTAGGTTTGGATGTAACAGCATCACCGCAAGGTGCTTTTTATATTTACGCAAATTGTAGCCAGTTTCTTAATGATAATCAGCCCGATAGCATGGCATTATCTAAATATTGGTTAGAAAAAGCGGGTGTAGCTATAACACCGGGTAATGACTTTGGTCATCACTTATCAGAACACTATCTTCGCTTTGCATATACAACAAATGAACAGCGATTATTAGAAGCAGTAGAAAGAATTAAAACTTTAGGAATTTAAATGACAACGTCAAAAATTATTTATACAAAAACTGATGAAGCACCAGCACTTGCAACACAGTCTTTATTACCAATTATCAAGATGTTCACACGCCCTGCTGATATTGATGTTGAAATTAGTGATATTTCATTAGCGGGTCGCGTTATTGCTAATTTCCCAAGTTATTTAAAGCCTGAACAACAGATTACTGATGCATTAGCTGAATTAGGTGAACTCGCATTAAAAGCAGAAGCTAATATCATTAAATTGCCAAATATCAGTGCTTCTATTCCTCAGCTTAAGGCAACAATTTCTGAACTTCAGAATAAAGGGTATGCATTGCCTGATTATCCTGAAGAAGCAAAAAATGATGAACAAAAAAATATTAAAAGTACCTACGATAAGATTAAAGGTAGTGCTGTTAACCCAGTATTAAGAGAAGGTAACTCTGATCGCCGAGCACCTGCTGCGGTTAAGAACTATGTGCGTAAACATCCCCACAGCATGGGGGCATGGGCGAGTAATTCTAAATCACATGTTGCCAGCATGTCTGAGAATGACTTCTTTGGTAGCGAACAGTCTGTCACTATAGCTAAAGCAGGTAATGTATCAATAGAGTTGGAAGATAGAGCAGGCAACACAACGGTATTGAAACAAACAACAGCTGTACTTGTTGGTGAGATTATTGATTCTTCTGTGATTAATAAAAATGCACTTCGCACATTTATTGAAGCAGAAATAGAAAGTGCTAAGAATGAAGGTGTATTGTTCTCATTGCACTTGAAAGCAACGATGATGAAAGTCTCTGATCCCATTATTTTTGGTCATGTTGTTTCTGTCTTTTATAAAGATGTCTTTGAAAAATATGCGACTGTATTTGAACAAATTGGTGTTGATGTTAAAAATGGCCTTGGTGATGTCTATGCCAAGATAAAAAGCCTTTCAGAAGAAAAACAAGCTGAAATTGAAGCTGACATTCAGGCGGTATATGCAACGCGACCAGACCTAGCGATGGTTGATTCTGATAAAGGCATTACAAACCTTCATGTACCTTCTGATGTGATCGTGGATGCATCAATGCCGGCAATGATTCGTGCATCAGGACAGATGTGGAATAAAGACGGACAACAGCAAGATACTAAAGCGATTATTCCAGATCGTTGTTATGCGGGTATTTATCAGCAAACGATTGATTTTTGTAAGCAACATGGTGCGTTTGATCCAACAACAATGGGTAGCGTACCCAATGTTGGTTTGATGGCACAGAAAGCTGAAGAATATGGCTCGCATGATAAAACGTTTGAAATTCCAACTGCAGGAACAATGCGTGTTATTGATGATAACGGCACGACATTGCTTGAACATATTGTAGAAGAGGGTGATATTTGGCGCATGTGTCAGGCTAAAGATGCACCAATCCAAGACTGGGTTAAATTAGCGGTTAATCGCGCACGATTAAGTGAGACTCCTGCTGTATTTTGGTTAGATAAAAATCGAGCGCATGATGCCCAGCTGATTGCTAAGGTTGAAAAGTACTTACCTGAGCATGATACCAATGGTTTGAATATCCAAATCTTGTCTCCTGAAGATGCTATCCAGTTTTCACTAGAGCGTATTCAAAAGGGTCAAGATACTATCTCTGTAACAGGTAATGTTTTACGTGATTATTTAACTGACCTTTTTCCAATTCTAGAGTTGGGAACAAGTGCAAAAATGCTATCAATTGTGCCACTGATGAATGGTGGTGGTTTATTTGAAACTGGAGCGGGTGGTACTGCACCTAAATTGGTAGAACAGTTTGTTCATGACAATCACTTGCGTTGGGATTCATTGGGCGAATTCTTAGCTTTAGCGGCATCATTAGAACACCTGAGCAATACTACCGCTAATAATAAAGCGAAGGTACTAGCTGAGACTTTAGATCGTGCTACAGGTCAATTTCTTGATAATAATAGATCACCTTCAGGTACTGTCGGTGAAATAGATAACCGAGGTAGCCATTTCTATCTAGCTCTTTATTGGGCTCAAGGCTTAGCCGAACAATCTGAAGAGCAAGAATTACAAGCACATTTTTCGAAGTTAGCAAGTGTATTGACTGAAAATGAACGTAAGATTGTTGATGAGTTAAATTCTGCTCAAGGTGTTGCGGTTGAACTTGATGGTGCTTACTTTGCTGATGAGGCAATCATGTCTAAAGCCATGAGACCAAGCACTACTTTAAACAAGTTAATAGAAGCTTAAATTTGTTTAGCTTTTAAATTTATCTAAATACAGCGCTGTTGCACCTGCAACAGCGGCTGGGATAACTAAAAAATTCACAAATGGAATCATTGTTGCTCCCAATGTAGCGACACCAAAGCCAAGTGTTAGAGATCGTTTTTGTCTTAGTAGTGCTCGTTGTTGAGGGAATTTTATTTGATGGTTACCCATTGGATAATCATGATAATCAATGGCTAACATCCAACTTGAAAATGCTATCCATAAGAGTGGTGCGATGATATTAACAACAGGTAGCCACGAAAAGATAAATAATGGGATCATCCACGCTGCGAAATAAAGAAGCTTACGAATTTCATTCCAGATCATTGAGGGTGCATCTTTAAGTATTTCGTTAAAATTTAGACCTATTGGTGCTTTCCCTTGCAGTTTAGTTTCTACCGCTTCGGCAAGAGCACCATTAAATGGTGCTGCTAATACATTAGCAATAATAGAAAAACTGAAGAAGACAATGAGCAGGAGTAAGCTGGCAAAGATTGGCCATATAATCCACATAATCCAACCAAGTAACCATTCCGGGATCCATGTTGGCATCATCGCGTTAATCCATTGATCGAATTTCGATATGCCTAGCCAAATAGCAAAGCTGAATAATAGTGTATTGATTGCCATGGGAATGTAGGCAAATTTACGAATCCCTTTTTGATGAATTAGGCTAAAACCTTTCAGTAGGTAACGAGCACCACTAAATAAATCCTGCATAATTAAACTTTGTCCTTTAATGAGTTTGATGCTAAACATGCAGCACCATATGCTGCTTCAGTATGTTTGGGAGTGATGAATGATACGGGGATAGTCTGCTGACGGATAGCCTGCCAAACTTTATTCACCGCACCACCACCTACTGTACGAATAGAACTTATAGCCGGTGCACCAGCTTGTTCTAGTCGCTGATAAGCCTGCCGTTCAATGCTGGCAATACCTTTTAGCATGCCATGCAAGAACTCAACATCATTCGTTGAGCGGGGCGATAGTCTAGGTTCTAATTCTGGGTTATTGATTGGAAAACGTTCACCTTTTGATAATAATGGGTAGTAGTCAGGCGCTTTATTCTCAAGTGAAATTAACTGGCTTAAGCGTTGTAGCTCACCAGAGTTAAAAAAATGTTTAAGTACAGCACCACCAGTATTAGATGCGCCACCTACCAGCCATTGATCACCCAAGCGGTGACTATAAACCCCATTTTCAGGTAAAAAGATCGGCATATCACTGATTAATTTTACAACGAGTGTTGAACCTAGTGATGTAACGGCATCACCGATATGATTAGCACCCGTAGCAAGTAATGCCGCAATACTATCTGTTGTACCAGCAACAATATTAGGTGCTGATGTTAAATTGAATTGTGTGCAGAGCTCGTCAGACAATGTACCAATAAGATGCCCTGGACTTACCACATCTGGTAATTGAGAACGAACAGCAATTGAGTTAATCCACTCTGGCCATTGTCGAGTGATTGGGTCATAACCCGTTTTAAGAGCATTGTTTTCATCACTTACTCCCAATGGCGCACCGAGCTTAAAATTAATCCAGTCTGCTTGATGTAATAAGTGACCATGAGATGGGAAGGAATGGTTTTGTTGTAAGTATGCCAATTTAGCCAAACCACTACTTGCACCATGAGCCGCCGATTCTGCAGGAGCAACATCCGCAATGTGTTGGCTTTGCTCTACTGCTCTTGCATCGTTATACATCAGTATGGGTGTAAGAGGCTGGCCCTGCTTATTTGTAATTAAGATTGAACCTGAGGTGGCATCGACTGCAATGGCTTTGACTTCATAATGTTGACAGTGTGGAATAAGTTCTGAGAGCACGTGTTTGACAATCTGCCAGTGCGCATCTGGATCTTGCTCTGAGATTGGCGAATTATCGTGTGATAGTGTCAGCGCGCATTGGCTACGGGCAATAATGTTCTGTTGTTGATCAATCGCAATAGCTCGGCACCCTGAGGTGCCGAGATCAATGCCGATATAGGCGTTATCAGCCATAACGCGTACTATTCTTAAATCGTACTAAGGTAGCTGAACGGGTGTTGGTGCAATCCAGCCTTCTTTTTTATGTTCAGCGACAACGGTTGTATAAACACCACCACGAACATTAAAAATGCCCGTGATACGCATAAAACGAGGCTCAGTTGCAGCAACGAGATCATCTAAGATCTGATTAGTGACTTTCTCATGAAATGCGCCTTCTTCACGGTATGTCCACATATAAAGTTTGAATGATTTTAACTCAACACATTTGAGATCAGGTACGTAATCAATCTTGATCGTGGCAAAATCAGGCTGACCTGTCATTGGGCATAAACAAGTAAATTCAGAAGTTTCAATGTGAATGGTATAATCACGTTCTGGAATCGCGTTGTCGAAGGTGTCAAGATCTTTGCTTGGAAGTGTGGACATAGGAAGTCTCGATAATGATGATAAAAACGAACTATTATCCCCTAGTTGGAAGATTAATTTAAGTGTTAGATATTGCTGTAGTCATAATTTTGATCATTGTTGCCTTTGCGGGTGTTGCTTGGTATGGCAATAGAAGTAGTCAGCAACGAACAAAACTATTAGAAGAAATTAATGATATAGAACCCGAATTGGGAGACAGTGACCAGTTTGGTGCTTTATTTGACCAAGAGTTACAACAGCAGTCGATTGATAACGATCATTTTGAAATTGATGCCGAGCCAAAGATAACACTTTCTGAGAGTGTTCAACCTGTTGCTACAGCGCAGACTAAAGAGACTCATATCAGCGTTACTATTGATGATGATTTAGATGAAACAGAGCAAGTAATAGAACAAAGTACAGCAGAACCTCAAGAAGACATCGAATTAGACGATATGCCAGAAGAACCTACTGCCATTAATGAATGGGATATGGTGATTTCATTTACAGTCATGGCACGCGATGAACAGCTTTTTTCAGGAAAATCAATTAAAGCAACCTTAGAAAGCCTAGATTTACATTTTGGGGATTTGCAAATTTTTCATAGAACACTGCCGGGCCTCCGTAAGCAAACCTTATTTAGCGTTGCGAACATCTTAGATCCAGGTACATTAAATCCTGACAGCTTTGCAACAATGCAAACACCTGGTTTACTTGTTTTTGCCCGATTACCGGGACCCGTTAATGGTCTAACATTATTTGATGATTTACTTGATGTCGCCCAAAAAATGACCGATAAATTGGATGGCACACTCTGTGATGAGTCTCGTCAGGTGCTTAGCCAATCTGCCATTGAGGCAATGCGTAATCGGATTTTAAATCTAAACCTACAATTACAAGCAGAGCAAAGTAACTACAATAATGACTACTCCGACTGAAGCAACCCTGCGAGCAAGTGAGCTTAGAGACTTAATAAATCAATATAACTATCTCTACTATACTGTTGATAATCCAGAAGTTACCGATTCTGAATATGACCGTTTATTTAATGAGCTTAAGCAGATTGAACATAAACACCCTGAGTTATTAACGGCTGATTCACCAACCCAAAGAGTGGGCGGGCAGGCGCTAGATAAGTTTAATCAAATCACTCATGCGATCCCCATGTTGTCATTAGATAATGTATTTAACACCGACGATTTGACTGCGTTTGATCAGCGAGTACGTGATTGGTTAAATACCAGTGAAGTACAAGTTTATGCTGCTGAACCTAAATTAGATGGTCTTGCTATTAGCCTGCGTTATGAACAAGGAATATTGGTTCAGGCCGCCACACGGGGCGATGGTGCTGTTGGTGAAGATGTTACCGCCAATGTAAGAACTATTCCTACTGTACCGTTAAGGCTTATTGGTGATGATATACCTGAAGTGGTTGAAGTACGTGGTGAGATCATTATGCCTAAAGCAGGGTTTGATGCTTTAAATATCAAGCAGGTTGAAGAGGGCAAGAAACCCTTTGTCAATCCGCGTAATGCAGCTGCAGGTTCTCTACGCCAATTAGATTCAAAAATAACGGCTAGTCGTCCTTTAGCTATTTATTGCTATGGCTTAGGTGAGCTCGTTGGTATGGATAAACCTATCACTCATAGTGCGGCTATGGCGATGATTGAGAAGTGGGGCTGTCAGATTTCACCAGAACTTAAATTACTTGATGGTGTTGATGCATGTTTACACTATATTGAGCAGATCGGTGAACGCCGTAATACGCTTTCTTATGATATTGATGGTGTGGTATTGAAAGTTGATAATATCCAACTGCAACAACGCTTAGGCTTTGTTTCTCGCGCACCTCGCTGGGCAATTGCTCATAAGTTTCCAGCACAAGAAGAAATGACTGTTGTTGAAGATATTGAAATTCAAGTGGGCCGTACAGGTGCTCTAACTCCCGTTGCACGTTTAAAGCCCGTTTTTGTTGGCGGTGTAACGGTAAGTAATGCAACACTGCATAATCAAGATGAAATCGACCGTAAAGATGTGCGAGTAGGGGATACCGTAATAGTGCGCCGTGCAGGTGATGTTATCCCTGAAGTTGTGCAAGTTGTGCTGTCAAAACGACCTGCTCAAACGGTTAATTTTAAAATCCCGAGCATCTGCCCAATTTGTGATTCTGAGGTCGAACGTGTTGAAGGTGAAGCAATCGCGCGATGTAGTGGCGGTTTATATTGCCCAGCCCAGCGTAAAGAAGCGATAAAGCATTTCGCCTCACGCAAAGCGATGGATGTCGATGGCTTGGGTGATAAATTGGTTGAGCAGTTAGTTGATGAAGGTTTAATTAGCGATCCAGCAGATCTATTTCACCTGACTGTTGAGCAATTATCATCATTAGAGCGTATGGGTGAAAAGTCTGCGGTTAATTTAGTCAATGCATTAGAAGCGGCTAAACAGACAAAATTTGCTCGATTCTTATTTTCATTGGGGATTCGTGAAGCAGGTGAAGCAACAACACGCTCATTAGCCAGTCATTTTCTAACACTTGATGCACTCAAACGTGCTAATGAAGATGCGCTGATAGAAATCGAAGATGTAGGGCCAATAGTGGCTCATCATATTGTGACCTTTTTCCATCAACAACATAATCAGCAAGTTATTGATCGATTATTAGCCGCAGGTGTCGCTTGGCCAGAAGAAAAAAAGATTGCTGAAGATTCCTTATTAAGTGATAAGACAGTGGTATTAACCGGCACTCTGGAACACATGTCTCGTAGTGAAGCAAAAGAGAAGTTATTGGCTTTAGGTGCCAAAGTTGCTGGTAGCGTGTCAGCCAAAACAGATTATGTTGTGGCAGGGCGTGATGCAGGTTCAAAATTAACAAAAGCAGAAAAATTGGGTATTACCGTGATGAATGAATCAGACATGTTAGCGTGGTTTAATTAAGTGAGTGCATTAGCTGAAGCAATTAAAAAAGTAGCCACAGGTCCTCATTTATCAAAAGATCTGAGCCAAGAAGAAGCGCGATTAGCGATGATGGAAATATTGTCAGGTCAGGCGGATCCAGTTCAAGCTGCCATCTTCTTTATTTCTCTCCGAATCAAAACTGAAACAAATGAAGAAAACTTTGGTATCTATCAAGCATTACAAGCATCTACCAAACAATCTATTGCTAATGTTGAGCAGTTATTAACCATTTCAGATCCCTTTAATGGCTTTAATCGACACTGCCCTATATCTGCATTTTTACCTGCTGTATTAGCGGCATCTGGCTTGCCAACACTGTCACAAGGTGTAAAAGAGATGGGGCCTAAATTTGGAGTGACGCATTCGCAAGTATTAGCTGAAGCTGGTGTTAATGTTGATTTGACGGTAGAGCAGGCAACAGAAAGGTTAAATAAGAAAGAGCTCGCATGGACATTTATTGATCAGCGACAGGCAACGCCAGCTCTTTTTGCTCTAGAAGACTTACGCACAAGAATGATAAAACGTCCGAGCTTGGCAACACTGGAAAAGTTAATCATGCCAATCAAAGCACAAAGCAAAACACATCTCCAAATTGGCTTTGTGCATAAGGCTTATCCGCCTGTATTAGCATGGCTTGCAGAACAAGCTGATTTTTCATCTGCACTGATTGTTCGTGGAATTGAAGGTGGAATATTGCCAACATTACGTGAGCCATCAAACTGTTTTCAAACCTTTACAGGTGATGCTATGGAATGTCTTATTGATCCGAATGAATTTGGTTTGAAGCAAACAACGCGTGGTGTATTGCCAGCAGAAGGTACAGACGTTAGCACACAGCAAACCGTTGAACTAGGTTTGGGCGCATTGTCAGGTCAGTCTGGCCCTGCATTTGACAGCTTGGTTCTGGGCGGTGCAATGGCATTATGGCATTGTGGATTGCAAGCAACTCAGCAACACGCAGCTGACCATGTAAGACACGTGATTAAAACTGGTCGTGCAAACGCATTTTTTGAACAAGGGGTTGGGTAAATGGTATTTCAGCAATCGTTAAGTTTTACAACATCAGGCCGAAGTACAAACAATATCACCGATCAAGTACAGAGTATTGTTGCCCAATCAGGTATTAATATCGGTACTTGCCATGTTTTTGTTCAGCATACTTCAGCTTCGCTGATGCTGTGCGAAAATGCAGACCCTGATGTGCAACGTGATATGGAAACGTATATGCAGCATATCGTACCTGATGGCGACCCTATGTTTTTGCACCAAGATGAAGGGCCTGACGATATGAGTGCACATATTAGAACCGTGCTCACCAACCCAGATCTAACCATGCCCGTGAGTGGAGGCCGTTGTGATTTAGGAATTTGGCAAGGTGTTTATCTTTGGGAGCACCGAACTCATGGCCATCAACGTAAAGTCATTGTTACAGTTCAAGGTGAGTAATGAAGCAATAGAGGGCATATTTTTGAGTTAAAGAATATGGCTTTCAACCTTTATATTATCTGCAGCAAAGTGCTTTTGACGTGTTATTCAACTTTTAAAAACTTGTTTAATATGTTGAGTAGGTGGGAAAGATCAAGAGGCTTGGTAATATAGTCATCAAATAATCCTTTCGCTGACTCAATATCATCTTTCATTGCCGATGCTGTTACAGCAACAATGGGGCTGCTCTTATAACTGTCCGTGTTTCTTAATCGGCGAGTTAGCTCATTGCCATCCATTTCTGGTAAATGAATATCCATTAATATTAAATCAAAATTGTGTTCTAGGGCGCTTTTCCAGCCTAACTCTCCCGTTTCTACCATATGTAAGATATGTGGCTGTCTATCAAAAACAGATTGCAGGTAAGTTCTTCATGAAATAAAGGGGAAATAAAGGGGACGCTACCCTTTGTTGTAGAAAAAGTAAATCTATTAATAAAAAAGGGTAGCGTCCCCTATTTCAAGTTTGAACCGGCAACAAAAAATATTAACCCTTTGGTGGGTATGGATCATTTCCGTATGAATCTCTATCACGGATTTTTCCATCTCTACCATGAATCAATACTTCACTTTGTTGATTTCTGGCGATATCAACCGCTGCCTGACGTGCTTCTTCCTGAGTACGATGGTGAGAAGTATCTCTGGAATTACCTTCTCCACGAACACCCCAACCATCTTCTCGTTTTACTACATGCTGATTTTTACCCATTTAAAGTACTCTGTCACTTAAGAGCAAAATTGCTCAGGAGTCATATGGGGGCAAACAGCTGAGATTCAAGTAAGCATTTGTATTAAATACTTATTTGTTAGAATAGGCACAGCAGCGTAGCTTTTATTTCATTAACTTACCTTAACTAATTCTAAGGTTAAGGTGAGGTGAGGCGAGAGCTAAGGCATACATTCCGCTTCATATAATGTTATCCATCAGTCGCTGACCTTTGGGCATTACGTCCACTTCTTCCGATCGACTCCACTCTCATCACAGTCAAACCTTAAGGAATCAGCTCAAGGTAGAGTGGAAATTACATTACGCCGTCATCGAATCCACGATGAGGAGGTAGTATTGCAGTTCCGGCTCTTTCCGCTAGCCTCGTTTCATATCCCCTACCAATCGGAACCTAGCTCTGATTCAGCTAGACGTATATTGGGGACATTCAAAAATTTGGCTAACAAAGTAACCTCCATCCTAAACGACCCAAAAGGGACAAGAAGAGTTAATTAAAACAAACTATTAACCATCATGCAACCCATTGTGCAGTTGCATATGACAGTTGGGATGTAACAACACCAAGTTTTCCAACTTATCGCTACCGCCTTTGTGCTTTTCAATAACGTGGAAAAGGGGGGGCGCTACCCTTTTTTAAAGATTGTTGATATTGGGTTTTGTAGGTGTCAAATTGTTTGAGTTGGGCAGCGTCTAGCCCGAGTTCGATTTGCTTCTCGGGGCTGATATGGATGTATTCATTCATAGTGTTAAGTTCGTTATTAAAACTGCTGTATTGTTTACTTTCCATAGCTTACTCCGTTATTAAAAT
>JAQRMU010000080.1:0-6249 GCA_028598975.1 Gammaproteobacteria bacterium
ATATGACAAGTTAAAAAGAAATTATGAAAGTACACTCGCATTGGCATGCTGCATGATATGGCTGCCAATGTAAGTGTTGAATGGTGAGGTTATGTATCTGAAAGATCAACAGGCCCTAATTCTCATCTTAATTATCCCTAATCTTTTTATTACACGAAGTCCTTATCGCTTCAGGCATTATATACCCATAATCATTCAATATGCAGTTGTTAGAGCAAGATGTAATATATGATTAATAGTTGCTGAACTGGGAGTGATAAATCCTTATTTTAACGCTATTAAAACTGTCACCCTCATCCCAACCTTCTCCCTCAAGGGAGAAGGGGCTAAAGCTCCCTCTCCTGCTGGAGAGGGTTGGGGTGAGGAGATAAAATTAAGGATTAATGGAAATGAGGACTTGGGAAAATCTGCATTTCCAATGATTACGGGTATATTCCCGCTCAGTCGACTGGTAACTGCCAATCAATAGCCACCTTGTCATGCTCGTTTAGGTACTGGTTTGCCTTACTAAAATGCTGACAACCAAAAAAGCCTCGATATGCTGATAATGGCGATGGATGCGGGGCTTTTAAAACACAATGACGTGAGGTATCAATCATTGCACCTTTCTTCTGAGCATAACTCCCCCACAACATAAACACGACATGTTCACAGTGCTCATTAACGACTGAAATAACCTTATCAGTAAACTGCTCCCAGCCTTTTCCCTGATGGGCATTCGCATTTGAATCTTCTACTGTCAGTACCGCATTAAGCAATAAAACACCCTGCTCTGCCCAACTTTCTAAATAGCCATGTTCTGCTGGAGTAATGTCTAAATCAGCCTGCAACTCCTTATACATATTGACTAAAGATGGTGGTGTTTTGATTCCTGGTAAAACAGAGAAACAAAGTCCATGTGCCTGATTAGGTTGGTGATAGGGATCTTGACCTAAGATAACGACCTTCACGTCATCTAATGGTGTTGTTTCTAAAGCATGAAACCAATTGGATGAGTGAGGATAAATTACTTTCTTTTGATCTTTTTCTGCTCTTAAGAACTGTTTAAGTTCTTGCATATAAGGTCGTTCAAATTCACCGTTAAGCCTAGCTTGCCAACTAGGCGCATTTTCTAAAACCATTTTTCTACCTTATATTAATCGAAAAGAATGTATTAAATTCATGTCGTTGTTGTTGTGCTGACTCAATATCCATGAGTTCAAATTTTACTGTATCGCCTGCCTGTCGTTGTGCCAGTTTGGCTAAATCCAGTGAAAATGCGGTAGCTATTTTAGGATAGCCACCCATTGTTGGGCTATCTTTAAGCAAAATAATCGGTAGGCCTTCTGTTGTTATTTCTACACTGCCATAACAGATCCCTTCAGAAATCATTCTTGCTTGAACACCTGCCATCGTCTGTCCTTCAAGACGACAACCCGTTCTGTCCGATGCACTACTTACGCTATAACATTGATTAAAAAAGTGTGTTTTTTGTTGTTCATTAAACAAATCAAATTGATAACTGGGTAAAACTCTCAGTGTTAAATTTTGCTCATAGTCAGGAATAAACTCTGACGGCACCACTCGAGGAGCTCTATTTTTAGTGGTAGCTTGGCAAGAAAGAAGATCGCCATCACTCAATTTTGAACCTATATTTTCACGGATATTCACTGACTTTGAGTTAAATAACGGATCACTCTGGAAACCGCCCTTCACCGCTAAATAGCTTCGTATGCCACTTTTTGCTCTGGACCACGTTAGCGTGTCACCAGCTTGCACATTGATCACTTTCCACAAAGTCTGAGGCAGGTCATTTACCCTAAAATCTAAATCTGCACCTGTTACTGCAATAGACATCACATCTAATGCTTTTAACTCACAACTGCCAAAGGTAATTTCTAATACGGCATCATTAAAATGATTGTCTAGTAAGTGATTTGCCCAGCAGTAAGCATGTTCATCTGCCACTCCAGATTGGCTTAGCCCATAACGTGCGAAACCAAATCGACCATAATCTTCGATTAAGGAAAAAAACCCAGACTTTATGACTTTAAAACTCACAAGGTGCCACCTAGTGAACAATATTTTTCCTGTGATATTGGCATAAACTGTACTCTATCACCGACTGAAAAGCGTTTAATGTTCTCGGGTTCTTTAAGCGATAAGTCGACAGGTGTTCGACCAACAATATTCCAACCACCTGATGAGGTGATGGGATAGACCGCTGTTTGATTATCGGCAATACCAATACTTCCAGCAGGAATTTTAATTCGTGGACGCGCTAATCGTGTAGCACTAATTCGGTCATCCACTTTACCTAAAAAAGCAAAGGCTGGGCTAAAACCAATGGCATAAACCAAATACGTCTTCGAACTATGTATCGCTATAAATTCTTCTAATTTTAAGCCTTTGTCATTCAATAATGAATCTAAATCTAATCCAACATCTAAGCCATAATAAACGGGTATTTCGATCAGGTTTGAATTAACATCACTAGGTTCAAACGTGCTGTTTGATAACAGCTGTTCTACTTGGTCACAAAAGTCATGGTGGTCAATGAGGCTAAGTCGGTAGCTAATCATTAAACTTGTGTATGACGGCACCACATCAATAATGATATTTCCTAACGCGTCCAATAACTGCTGGGTATAAAATGCAACCTGCTCTGCAAGCTTAGGTGCAGCGTGATCGCCAAAATAAATAATGATTGTATTTTCACCCGCCAGCTTAATGTTAAACATCAGTCAGCCCTCAATTTTTTTAGTGCTAGAACAGAGCTTGGGTTGTCAGAATGAAAGCAAATAGTATCTATCTTTATTGATGGTTCTTGGCAAAAATAATGGTATTGCTCAACAATATGTTGTGCATCTTCCAGTATCGCGCCCTGCTCACTTCTCGGTATCATTTGTAAACCTCGGTAGCCTCGGTCTGCAAACGCTTCATAAAGGAATTGAATGTTTTTATCTTGCGAAAAACGCTCAAAGGTATCGGTATTGATCCCAGCTTGTACCATCAAAGATAGCGATGAATTGAATGTTTCAATGACATTACAAAGAACCATCAACACCTCTTCTTTATGCATCATATCGTGATACAAAGCACCATGAGGTTTAATGTATTCAATCTTAACCCCCTGTCTGTCACACAAGGTTTGAAAATAAACAACCTGCTTATAGATGAGTTGAAATAGCTCTGTCGATGACATGTCGTGACTTAGCCGCCCAAAATTGTCCTTATCGGGATAACTGGGATGAACACCTATTCGAACACCATGTTGCCGCGCCAGTTTAATAGACTCAATCATGCTGTTTTCATCACCCACATGACCGCCACAGGCGATATTAGCCATATCAATCAATGGCATAATTTCCTCATCTGGGCTGGGTATTAAACATTCCCCTAAGTCACAATTAATATGTTTCATAAAAGCTATGTTAATCAAATTTAAAATGGGTGGGTATTATTTTTGTCTTATCTTTAAGACTACATTGTCACCTTATTAATTCCGAGGCATAATCAACATGAAATTCACTCCCAGTGAGATATTGATGACAAAACTAAGTAAAACTGATTCGCAATGGCGCGAACAACTCGATGATGAGCAATATCGTATTACACGTATGGCAGGTACGGAACCACCATTCTCTGGAAAATATGTCAGCCATGATGGTAAAGGTATCTACCACTGTGTTTGCTGTAATCAAGCTGTGTTTTCCTCAAGCGATAAGTTTGAATCAGGCTGTGGTTGGCCAAGTTTTTCAGCTCAAGCTGAACATGGTGTTGTTACACATCATGCCGATAAAAGTCATGGTATGGATAGAACAGAGGTTCGATGCCAACACTGCGATGCCCATTTAGGACATATATTTGATGATGGCCCTGCACCAACAGGTTTACGTTATTGCATTAATTCTGTGGCATTAGACTTTATCGGCAAATAACATGGCCTCGTCAAAAAGTGACTGGTTTGTTTATATGATTGAGGCTGAAAATGGCAAGCTTTATACCGGCATAACCACAGATTTAGCGCGTCGTTTTTCTGAACATAAAACAAAACAAGGCGGTGCTCGTTTTTTTCATACTAGCTCAGCAAAAAAAATGGTCTTTCACGAATCTCACCCTGATCGTAGCAGTGCCTCAAAGCGGGAATCAGCCATCAAGAAACTTTCACGAAAAGCAAAAATTGAACTGATCGAAACTCAATAAATTCATGTATAATGGCGGGTTATCTAAAAACTCAACCTACTATTCAGGAATACGATCTTGCTTACTACTGCAAATATCACCATGCAATTTGGCGCAAAGCCATTATTTGAGAATGTCTCAGTAAAATTCGGCGATGGCAATCGCTATGGACTTATCGGAGCCAATGGCTGTGGTAAATCTACTTTCATGAAAATCATTTCAAAAACACTTGAGCCAACAGCGGGTAATGTTAGTTACGATGTTAATGAAACATTTGCCGTTTTAGAACAAGATCAATTTGCCTACGAGGATCAACGTGTTATTGACGTTGTTATTATGGGTAACAAAAAATTATGGGAAGTGCATGCTGAACGCGATCGCATTTACAACTTGCCTGAAATGTCAGAAGAAGAAGGTATCAAAGTAGCTCACCTTGAAGGTGAATATGCTGAGATGGATGGGTACACAGCTGAATCTCGTGCTGGTGAATTGCTCCTTGGTGTCGGTATTCCTACAGAGCAACATTACGGCCCAATGAGTGAAATTGCTCCGGGTTGGAAACTACGTATTTTGCTTGCCCAAGTATTGTTTGCTGAACCTGACATTATGTTACTTGATGAGCCAACTAACCATCTGGACATCAACACAATCCGTTGGTTAGAAGACATTATCAATCAACGTAGCGGTACTATGATTATCATCTCGCATGATCGTCATTTCTTAAACAGTGTGTGTACGCATATGGCCGATATGGACTTTGGTGAACTTCGTGTTTACCCAGGTAACTACGATGAATACATGTTGGCATCAACACAAGCTAGAGCGCGCCAAGTTGCCGACAATGCTAAAAAGAAAGCACAAATCATCGAGTTACAAGACTTCGTTCGTCGTTTCTCAGCCAACGCATCAAAAGCAAAACAAGCGACATCACGTGCCAAACAAATTGATAAAATCCAATTGGACGATATTAAGCCATCAAGCCGTGTTAATCCTTATATTAACTTTGAACAAGATAAGAAGTTATTCCGTAATGCAGTTGAAGTTCAAAATATCAGCCAAGGTTATGACAGTGAAGAGCTATTGTTTAAAGACTTTAAATTTATGGCTGAAGTGGGCGAACGAATTGCAATTATCGGTCCTAACGGTATTGGTAAATCTACACTTGCTAAAACTTTAGCCACAGAAATGGCACCTAAATCGGGTGAAGTGAAGTGGTCTGAAAATTCTAACATTGGTTACTATGCACAAGATCATGAATATTTATTTGAAAACGATCTCAGCTTGTTTGAGTGGATGCAACAGTGGGGGAAACCATCAGATGATGAGCAAGTTATTCGCGGCACATTAGGGCGTTTATTATTCTCTGGCCCATCCATTGATAAAAAAGCAAAAGTATTATCAGGTGGAGAGAAAGGCCGAATGATGTTTGGTAAATTATTATTACAAAAACCAAACATTTTGATCATGGATGAACCCACTAACCATATGGATATGGAGTCTATCGAATCATTGAATATGGCGTTAACTCGCTATGATGGCACACTGTTCTTCGTCAGTCATGATCGTGAGTTTGTATCCTCATTAGCAACGCGTGTTTTTGATATCACTGAAAACGGTATTGTTGATTTCCGTGGCACCTATGAAGAATATTTAGCTAGCCAAGGCGTTAAATAAGCTTATATCAGCAATAATATGAGAGCCAGTGCACACTCACTGGCTCTTTTTTTAATCACTTCTTTATTCAGCTGGCACAGCATGCTAACGTGTCATTAATTCACTATGAATAAGGAATGAATTATGTCTCTCAACAATCGACTTTTTACCTTCACTCTTGCTCTAATTACAAGCCTTGGCTTATTTATAAGCCCTATTTCTAATGCAGCTTCATCCTATGAAATTAACGTAGGTGTTAAAGAAACACTGAAACGTTTTCGTAACGAAATCCCGGGCGGTTCTGAATTTCTAGAACAAGCTAAAGCTGTGCTTATTTTCCCTAGTATCATTAAAGCAGGGTTTGGTATTGGTGGCGAATATGGGGAAGGCGCACTTCAAATTGGTGGCAAAACTAAGGCGTATTACAGTACT
>JAQRMU010000080.1:6349-7858 GCA_028598975.1 Gammaproteobacteria bacterium
CCTGAAAAAAGCTGTGAAATTGACCGTTTGGTCACACATGAAAAACTAGTTGAAGCTGCTTTAGCTGGCAGAAAAACAGAGCAACGCCGTGATGGTGTTTATGCTTACCCTGGTGAAACCTTTGAGTTAGAAGGAGTTCAATTCACCGTCACAGGTTTAGAGCAAAAAACATTAGGTGATATGACTGATGCAGATGCTCAAGCCGAAGGTTACCCAAGCATGGAAATGTATAAAGGTCTTATTTTACGTATGCATGCAGGCATGAAGTGGAATGAGAAGCATAAAGTTTGGGTACATAAGTTCGAAAAGTCTGCTTAACATTATGTAAAAAACACCCTTTGAGTAAAGGGTGTTTTTTATTTTTTACTCTTCAATTCTAAAGCCTACTTTTATTGTTACCTGCCAATATTTAACACCACCATCCTCGATATAACCTCGCGTATCAACGACATTAAACCAATGCATATATTTGACTGACTCTGCGGCTTTCGCTATCGCATTTTGAATTGCTTGATCAGAGCTTTCTGTCGAGCTACCTGTTAATTCAATATGTTTATATGTATGTTCTGACATTGCTTTCTCCTTAATCTCTCAAATAAATAAACCAGTAAAACAAACCTACAAATACGCTACCACCAATAATATTGCCCAATGTAACAGGAACAAGGTTATTCAGTAAAAAACCAGATGCCGTTAGTTGCTCTAAATTTAGGCTTCCCGCTAATTGAACAAGTTCTGCTTGTTGTTTTGCGACTAAACCTGCCGAAATAAAATACATATTAGCAACAGAATGTTCAAAGCCCATCGCTACAAATGCCGTAATTGGAAATAAAATCGCTAAAACTTTATCCACCACGGTTCGACCTGCAAAACATAACCAAACAGCGAGACACACCAAAATATTACATAAGATACCTCGGGTAAATGCCTCCATCCACGTTAGGTTAACTTTCGCATTGGCAATGGCTAAGACTTTAGCGCCAACAGCACCACCACCTATTTGCCAATGACCACTCAAATATATCAGCAATAAAATACCTACAGCACCAACAAAGTTACCAATAAAAACAATTGTCCAATTTGCTAATAATTGTTTAAGGCTAACCTTTCCGTCAACATATGCCATTACAATTAAATTATTGCCTGTAAACAGTTCAGCACCCGCAACAATAACTAACACAAGCCCTAAGCAAAAAGCTAAGCCACCAATAAGGCGCATCACACCCGTAGCAACACCACTTGCATCATGCGTTACAAGTGTAAAAAAAACAGCACCAAAAGAAATGAAAGCACCTGCCAAAATTGCTAATGCAAATACGCGTAAAGGATCATTTGTACTTTTACTCACCCCCACACTTTCTATTCTGGCTGCGATTTCTTTAGGTGAATAAGCATCAACGGAGAAATGGTCCACTTGTTATCCTTTGTAATAAATGATGATATGGACTCAATTTTGCCTTATTTTACCCATTACTAACAGTCTCAAATTTACATAACATTTAACAGACT